>JAWUWS010000103.1:0-15405 GCA_034111705.1 Psychrosphaera sp. | reverse complement strand
AAAACGTTCTGGGAATCCTGCTTTTTGCTTGCCGCTTTCATCAACACTAAAACCTTCTGTCATCTTGAGTGTGCGGATTTCTGCCAAGGTAAAGTCAATTGCGTAATAACGACCATTTTTACGCTTTCTGTCTGGAAAAATACTCGCTACATTGGTAACTCGGTCAAGGTAGTGGTCGTGTAAAATAAGCAGTTGGTTGTCTTTGCTCATTACCACATCTTGTTCAATATAATCAGCACCCATTGCATAAGCCATGGCTTTAGCGGCGATAGAATGCTCTGGTAAATAGCCACTAGCACCACGGTGTGCAATAACTAGCTTGTCTTCAGCATTGATTTGCTTTGCCAATGCAGGCGATGTTAAAAAACAAAACAGAATAAAATACAGAAACTTCATAGTGATTTACGCTTAAGTAGTTGGGCTCAAATTAGCAGAGCTAAAATTAATTGAGTTCACAAAGTGGATGACAGAAGTATTATCCATTTATATTTCAGTTATATTAAACAGGTTAATTGCCTTGGTTAAAATAAGCTAGTGGTGTTATTTATTGGCAAAAATTAAAGGCTCAAATTAGAGGCATAAAAAAACCGCCAATAAAAGAGGCGGTTTATTATAAGCTCAGCTATTAACGCTTAGCTATTTCTTGTTTTTTTAACAATCTATAATGATGCAACAAAGGTTCTGTATAACCACTTGGTTGTTCAACACCTTTTACGATCAAATCTCTTGCCGCTTGAAACGCTAACGAATCTTCAACATTTGGTGTCATGTTTTCATATAAAGAATCGATCTCATTTTGCTTGTCGACTATAGCCGCCATGCGCACTAATACTTCATCCACTTGCTTTTCTGAACATACACCTTGATGTAACCAGTTAGCTATGTGTTGGCTTGAAATACGACAGGTAGCGCGGTCTTCCATTAAACCAATATTGTTGATGTCTGGTACTTTTGAGCAGCCAACACCTTGATCAATCCAGCGTACGACATAACCTAATATGCCTTGGGCATTATTTTCTAACTCTTTGGTGATCTTTTCTTGAGTTAATTCACATTCGTCTGTTATTAACGGAATATCCAAAATAGTGTCTATGTCTGAGGTTATTGTGCTCAGTAATTGTTGCTGAATGTCACTCACATTAACTTGGTGATAATGCATTACATGTAATGTAGCAGCCGTTGGTGATGGAACCCAAGCTGTATTAGCGCCAGCCTGCGGGTGACCAATTTTAACCTTCATCATTTGTGCCATTTGATCTGGAATTGGCCACATGCCTTTACCTATTTGCGCTTTACCTTTAAAGCCTGTTTTTAAACCAACAGCAACATTAGATTCTTCATAAGCATGGATCCAAGGTTTTGCTTTAAGATCTGCTTTTGGTGCAAATACGCCTGCATCTAAACTAGTATGAATTTCGTCACCTGTGCGGTCTAAAAATCCAGTGTTGATAAAGACAACGCGGTGCTTGGCTTGTGCAACACAGGCTTTTAAATTCAGAGATGTTCTACGTTCTTCATCCATTATGCCCATTTTTATGGTATGGCGTGGTAAAGATAAAATGGCTTCAACCTTATCGAATAACGTATTGGTGAAAGCGACTTCGTCGGCACCATGCATCTTAGGTTTTACTATATAAATAGATCCTTTTTGTGAGTTTTTAATTGCCGATCTTGTATCTGTTGATGTAGCCGCTGAAGACTTTAATAAATCAATTTTACCAATGGCCGAGGTTATAATTGCATCTAAAATACCTTCAGGTATTTCTTTACCGTTCACCAAAATAGCTGGGTTCGTCATTAAATGACCAACATTTCGCACAAACATTAAGGCGCGTCCTGTTAATGATGTGGCTATGCCATTAGGTGTTAAAAACTCAACGTCATCCGCTAAGGTACGGGTAAATTGTTTGCCATTTTTATTAACGGTTTCCGTTAAATTACCTTCCATTAAACCAAGCCAGTTGCGATAAACAAGGCATTTGTCTTCTGCATCTACCGCTGCGATTGAGTCTTCACAATCCATAATGGTGGTTAAAGCAGATTCCAGCGTAATATCTTTAATATGTGCCGAGTCGGTTTTTCCAATAGGATGGTTCGCATCAATGTTGATGATAATGTGTAATTTGTTGTGTTGTAATACGATATCTGTAGGCGCATTTGCATTACCTCGATAACCAACAAATTGACTTGTTTGAGCTAATGACGTGCTGCCTGATGGGGTTTGAATAATTAGCTGTGCGTTTTCAATTGTAAAGCCGGTGATATCATTGAAATCACCTGTTGCTAAAGGTGTGTTTTTATTTAAAAAGTCACGTCCATACTCAACAACTTTTTGTCCACGAACTGGGTTGTAAGAACCTTGAACTTCAGCGCCACCTTCTGAGCTAATAACGTCAGTGCCATATAAGGCATCGTATAAACTACCCCAGCGAGAGTTAGCTGCATTAATGGCATAACGAGCATTCATAACAGGTACAACAAGTTGAGGGCCTGCCATAATTGCAATTTCGTTATCTACATTGGTGCTAGTAATTTCAAAATCTTTCGGCTCTGGTTTTAAGTAACCAATGTCAGTTAGAAATTGTTTGTAATGTTTTGGGTCTAAATTTGAGTGTTTTGTATTATTAGTTTTATGGTATTGATTTATCTGCTGCTGCAATTTCTCTCTGGTTTGCAGTAGAGCTTTATTAATTGGCATTAACTCTTTGGTAAGGTTTTCAACATCATTCCAAAAGGTTTCTTTGCTAAGATCAATTTTATTTAACACCTGAGTATTCACAAAATTATACAACTCGGCATCAATAGACAATTTACCAGATTTAACGTGCTCTCTACCTTGTACCATATTATTCATAATTACTCTCAAACTTATTTTGACGTTTATTTATATCAACAGTGTAAAGTTATTTACCAAAATTCATCTAGTTTTGTTTTTGTATAATCATCATGCATACCATGAATAAAGGTGGTCTAAGCCTTTGAAATAAAGGCTTAGGTGACTAACTTATAATATAGATCATTTATTCCCAACATCAACAATCAAACGTCTTAGCCAAATATGCCCAACGTCATGATGTAAAAGTGGAGACCAAGCCATTTTTAATGCAATCGGTGGAATATCAAACGGAGGTTCAAGTACTCTAACATTGTCATTGTCAGCATATAGCTCTGTTGCTTTTGTTGGTAAGGTTGCTATTAAGCCTTGCTCTTTGGCTAACCACATGGCCATATGATAGTGGCGAGTGAAAACACGAATGTTGCGCTTTTTACCTAGCTTATCTAATTCTGCATCTACCCAACCTAGCTTCTGTACTTCAGTAGGATCTATGCCTACACCTACCC
The DNA here is from genome assembly GCA_034111705.1 of Psychrosphaera sp. Lineage (GTDB taxonomy): Bacteria > Pseudomonadota > Gammaproteobacteria > Enterobacterales > Alteromonadaceae > Psychrosphaera. The sequence goes on along the minus strand of JAWUWS010000103.1, from coordinate 12,063 downwards.
CAAATCCTGTTTTACTTACCCACACATGTTGATGTTCTAGATAGCTATTTAAATCAAAATTAGGCAGGCAGGGGTGCTCTTTGTTCACCATACAACTAAATGTATCGTACCAAATAACCTTTTGATGGAATGACATTGGCAATTCTTCAAAGCGGTTAATTGCCATATCTACTTTACCTAATTCAACATCATGAAAACTCACGTCAGACGGCGTTACAATATCCAAAGTAACACTTGGTGCCTTGGTTCGTAACTCTCCTAGAACCCTTGCTAGTAAAGTTGTTTCTGCATAATCACTGGCCATTATCCTGAATGTTCGATTAGAGCTTACTGGCTCAAATTCAGTTTCTGGCTGGATAGTCGCTTCTAGCTTCGATAATACATCTCGTACTACAGGCTGTAATTGTAATGCACGAGCTGTCGGCATCATGCCTTCGGAAGTTCGTACTAATATAGGATCAGAAAACAAATCACGTAACCGTTTTAAGCCATTACTCATAGCTGGTTGGGTAATAGAAAGTTGATCTGCTGAACGAGTTACGTTTTTCTCTCGTAATAATACATCTAGGTATACTAATAAATTGAGATCTATCTTACTAATATTCATTCTGTGAATCCTATGTATTCGATTTATCTATTTGATGAATCTTAGGTTAATACTCTAAAGTTGTCATCAACAGATTTACTCCTGCTGTGAAAAAACACGTATTGTTTTGTGAAAGTGGGGGTAAATGACTTTCGAATAACAACATTAATATTAGCGATTAGAGGGTATCAATATGTCGGCATATACAAATGAAATTCAACTATTAGAAGCAATTCGCGCTTCTCGTGGTGCAAGTTGGGATGCAATTAGTCCTGAATATGCAGCAAGAATGCGTGCACAAAACAAATTCAAGACAGGTTTAGATATCGCTAAGTATACAGCGGGTATTATGCGTAATGACATGGATAGATACGACGCAGACACAAGTCAATACACTCAATCGCTAGGTTGCTGGCATGGTTTCATTGGTCAGCAAAAAATGATCTCTATTAAGAAACATTTCAACAGTACTGATCGTCGTTATTTATATCTTTCAGGTTGGATGGTTGCGGCTTTGCGTTCAGAGTTCGGTCCTTTACCTGACCAATCAATGCATGAGAAAACCTCGGTAGCAAGCTTAGTTGAAGAGTTATACACTTTCTTACGCCAAGCTGATGCACGTGAATTAGGTGGTTTGTTCCGTCAACTTGATGATGCAAGAGAAGCGGGTGATGCAGCTACAGAAAAGAAAGTTCAAAACCAAATCGACAATCATCAAACACACGTAGTTCCAATTATTGCCGACATAGATGCTGGTTTTGGTAATGCGGAAGCCACTTACTTAATGGCAAAACAAATGATTGAAGCTGGTGCTTGTTGTATTCAGATTGAAAACCAAGTATCTGACGAAAAACAATGTGGTCACCAAGACGGTAAAGTTACGGTTCCACATGAAGACTTCCTAGCTAAAATCCGTGCAGTACGTTACGCGTTTTTAGAGTTAGGTATTGATGACGGTGTTATCGTTGCTCGTACTGACTCTTTAGGTGCTGGTTTAACTAAACAAATTGCTGTTACTAATGAACCTGGTGATTTAGGTGACCAATACAATAGTTTCTTAGATTGTGAAGAAGTAGCTCCAAGCGACTTAAAAAATGGTGATGTGATCATTAATCGTGAAGGCAAATTATTACGTCCTAAACGTTTACCATCAAACTTGTTCCAATTCCGTGCAGGTACGGGTGAAGACAGATGTGTACTAGATAGCATAACGTCATTACAAAATGGTGCTGATTTATTGTGGATAGAAACTGAAAAACCACATGTTGGTCAAATTGGTGGCATGGTTAACCGCATCCGTGAAGTAGTTCCAAATGCTAAGCTTGTTTATAACAACAGCCCATCATTCAACTGGACGTTAAACTTCCGTCAGCAAATATTTGATTTGTATGTTGAGGCTGGAAAAGACGTGTCAAGTTACAACCGTGCTGAGCTTATGAATGTTGATTATGACGGTACTGAATTAGCGGTTGAAGCCGATGAAAAAATCCGTACTTTCCAAGCAGACAGTGCACGTGAAGCGGGTATATTCCATCACTTAATTACCTTGCCAACTTATCACACAGCTGCATTGTCAACTGACAACTTAGCTAAAGAATACTTTGGTGACCAAGGCATGTTAGGTTATGTTAAAAATGTACAACGTCAGGAAATACGTCAAGGTATCGCCTGTGTTAAACATCAAAACATGGCTGGTTCAGATATGGGCGATGACCATAAAGAATACTTTGCCGGTGAAGCTGCTTTAAAAGCTGGCGGTAAAGACAACACAATGAACCAATTTGGTTAATCTTCTGCGTAAATAACTTACGTAAAGGAAATTAGTGTGAAGAAATTAGTTTATGTAAAAATAGTTCCCAACTATGAGTAAGCATTAGCTAAGTAGGATCAAAACCGCCCATGTGGCGGTTTTTTATTTTTAACGACATAAAAAAGCCGGGAGTTCCCGGCTTTTCAATTAGTTAGTAGCTAACTTAAGATTTCTTCGATAGTGATGTAATCACCCACGCGTCCTGTCATTTGCTCAGCATCAGTATTAACAGGAAGAGTTTTCTTACCTGGTCTCCAACCTGCTGGGCAAACCTCACCTGTTTCAGTCGCATACTGCCATGCTTCAATTTGACGTAGAAACTCATTCACATTACGACCAACTGAATCAGCCTGAACTTCTTGAGCAACACAGATACCATCTGGATTGAAAAGGAAACGACCTCTTAAGGCTACGCCTTCTTCTTCTATTAAAACGCCAAAATCACGGCTAACTTGTTGAGTTGTATCAGCACCCATAGTTAGTTTCAAACCGGCTAATACAGGTTCTGTTTCGACAAAACGTTTATGAGAAAACTTAGAATCAACGGAAACAGGCAAAATCTCAACACCCATTTTTTGAAATTCATCGTATTTTGCATTCATTGCTGCAATTTCAGTTGGGCAAACAAAAGTGAAATCAGCAGGGTAAAAGCAAATTGCTACCCATTTCCCTTTGTAATCTTTACTAGAAACTGTTGTGTAATGTCCAGTGTTTGAGTCATAGGCTTCCATTTCAAATTCAGGCATTTCATTACGAACCATAGTTGAACTCATTGTTTTTTTCTCCTCAGAAATATTAGTTTCGGTATTAGCTTGTATGTTTGTTTTAGCTTTTCTTGGTTTAAGTTTTGTATCGCAACTCATCGCTATATCCTCTCTTTTATTATTTTGTTGTAAGTGAACTAACTTTTGTTCTGTATCTTCAATACCGATATATTAGAATAATCTAATGTATAATCCAGTTGTTAAATTCTATAATCTTAATAGGTAAAAGCGATTGATGGCTTGGGGGAAGGGGTATTACCGAATTTGAATACTAAAAATCCAATAGAAAACTGCCTAGAAGGCGGTTTTCTATTGGATTAAATATAATGGGAGTTTTGAGATGTATTTAGCTATGAAATACTTAGCCCTGAAGTAATTGCTCCTGAGGTAATTGCTCCTGAAGTGATGGAATTAGGCCTTATCATCATTAATTGATTCATTTTTAAAAAACAAACCAAACGGATTACCTGACTTTTTACGGCGCTGATATAAAACGACAATAGTAAGCAATAAAGCTAAAAATTCTGAACTTGGGCCAGCTAACCAAATGCCTATTTCGGCAAGCAAGACTGGCAGAATAAAAATTAAAGGTAAGGTAAAAAAGTACACTTTTGCCAATCTTAAAATTGCGGCTCTTTTCGCATCCCCCATAGCTTGGAACACAACACCAATCATCATTAAAGGGCCTAATAAAAACAAAGCAGATGACATAATAGGTATAATGCGCGCCACTTCTGCATTCACGTTTATATCGTTGACAAATGCGCTACCTAGTTGCTCCTTAAACATCAAAACAAATAATTGGCAAAATCCACAATAAATAAAAGCAATGATAATAGCGATTTTAATAGCACTGTTTGAACGTAACCATTCTTTTGCGCCAATGTTATTACCTAAAATGGTTTGAAACGCCATGCTCAATCCCAGTAAAGGCAAAAAGATAAACGTCATAATTCTGGTAATAATGCCATAAGCTGCAACAGTCATGCTGTAGTCTGCGTTACTCCAGATTTGTAAGTTATATAAAATGAACGCAGAAGAAAGCGCCACACCAACATAAGATAAACTTGTTGGTGCTCCTAAGGCTAAAAAATCTGACCAAGACTGACGATTTTTAGTAAAGCGTACAATAGCAACCTTTAATGCGGTTTTGCTATAACGGCGAAATAAATACACAGCACCTAGAGACAAGACTTGAGCCAATAAAGTCCCGTAAACAGAACCCACAACGCCCCAACCAAGCACTACAATAAAAATGTAGTTAAATATCACGTTTAACAATACAGATAACAAAGGGACTAAAGCCATAAATGCCATTTGTCCTTCACAACGCAAACTGTCGCTGTTAATGGTAAGAACAAACAACAAAGGTGAGAAAAATATCATTAGTGATAAATAATCGTAACTCATGTTAGATAAGCTTTCTGAACCATTATTAACAAATAATACTAAGTCCTTACCGCCTACTAAAAACAATAAAATCAACACCAAGCAAACCACCATAGATAAAGTCATGGCTTGTGCATAAGCTTCAATTGCTTGGCTTTTTTTATTCGCACCTAGTAAGCGAGCCATAACACTAGAAAAGCCGGCAGAAACCCAGCTTGATAAAGCCACAAGCAACATAAATGCAGGAAATACAGAGGTAACAGCCGCAAGTGCATGCGCCCCAACATACTCACCAAGAAAGTAAGCATCAACCAATGAAAATGACCCATTGACCAACATCATTAAAATGATAGGTGCAGCGGTTTTCATAAACACAGTCGGTAATGAGCCGACAAGAAACATATTGTTAGACGAAGTAGTCATATTTTGGATATTCCTAATTTAGCTTTTTACTGTAAATATAAGCTTGTATGAAAAACTATTGATCCTGAACTCAGGTTATTTAATAGGTAAATAAATGTCAGTGATCACTTCATGTTCAGGCACATCGTGAACAAAATTAACATAGTGAAAAAACACCGGGAAATCTCGACATTGCTCACCACTTGTTGGTAACCATTGTTGATATAAATAATAAACGCCTTTTCTTAAATCATCACGATTACCAATATCACGAACAACCGCACAACGTCCTGCTGGGATAGTTTGATTTACTACACCGTATTCATTTTCTGGAATGTCTGCTGTTACGGAGCCGCAGAGATCAAAATGGAAATCTTCTGCTTTTACCACATTAGGATCAGAATAAGGAATGCCATAAGTATTACTGGTTTTTATTGGCGATAACTTACTTGCTTTTCGCCACTCAATAAATTTCATCGACGTTTGGTAATGAAGTTTAGGGTCGCCATAATGCGCTAATGCCGCCACTTTTTGCTCTTTAAAATCAACAACCTTCACATCCATTTTTTGATCCGTTTTTTCAGTTAAGTTTATAGTTAATGTATCTGTTTTATCATGCCAATTAAGCCACTCGGGGGATTTTCTAAACTCAGAAGGACTTTGTCCAAACTCGCGTTTAAACGCACGAGAAAACGCCTCAGCACTGTCAAACCCAGCTTCAAACGCAATATCGATAATCTTTATGTCAGCTTTAAATACTAACCTATAAGACGCGCGCTTTAACCGTGATATCTGAATGAACTTAATTAAATTAACACCGGTAAAGGCCGAAAAAACACGATGAAAGTGAAACTTAGAAAACCCAGACACCGCACTTAATATGTCTAAGCTTAAATCATCATCAAGGTTCTGGTTAATGTAATCACACACCCTAATGATATTTTGTTCGTAGTTATTCATTTATTCATACTCATTTGATCATTTAGTCGTTTTATTCATCGGTAAGCTATTTGCTAAGTTTTTAACTTAACTGGATTCTACATCTTGCAGTAAAACAATCTTGATTCAAATTGCTGTTCTGAGTTATCTATTTAACAATAATTTGTTGACCTTTCGGTTAACAAGTTTAAGAATAAAGAAAACAATACTTGGTAAAAACCAATCGAATGTCATTGAATCTGAATAAAAAAGAAGTAGCTCGTAATAAAAACAAAGGATTGATCTTAGCGGCAGCGGAAAAACTTTTTGCTCAAGCAGGTTATGACGGTGCCAGTATGAGCATGATAGCTCGTGAAGCTGAAGTGCCTAAAGCCAATGTTCTGTATTATTTTAAAAGCAAAGACAATCTGTATGAAGCGGTATTAGACAGAATTGTTGGTGTTTGGAATTTGGGGCTGGAAAATGTGACCATTGAAGATGACCCTGCAATTATCTTGTATCGTTATATTAAATTGAAAATTAAACTCGCTATTGAAAATCCTAAATTGTCTCGGTTATTTGCCTCAGAGGTTATTCGTGGTGCGCCATATTTACAGAGCTACTTTAGAAATAACACTCGCCCTTGGATAAAAGAAGTGACTGCACTATTTTACGGGTGGATGGACGCGGGGAAAATGAATAAAGTGGATCCAAATCATTTGTTGTTTGCTATTTGGTCTACCACACAATATTACGCAGATTTTCAAGCAGAAGTGCTGGTGGTATTAAATAAGTTGGAATACGAAGACAGTGATGTGGATGAAATTACTCAATCCGTCAGTCAAATTATATTAAATGGTGTTGGTTTAAAACTGCCTGAATTAGATTAAAGACTAGAAACTAGAGGTTATTATGAAAGACTTTACAACTCCTGATTTATTTGACGAATTTAGACATGACGTTGACGTTGCTGAAAGTGGTTTAATCCATTTTGGTGGTAAATCTAAATTTTATGGACAAGCGGTGACGGTGACTTGCCCTGAAGATAACTCTTATGCGGCTGAAATATTATCGGAGCCGGGTAAAGGTAAAGTGCTGGTAATTAACGGTTTTGCCAGTAAAAAGTTTGCATTGATTGGCGATATTATGGCAGCCAGAGCGATTGAACATGGCTGGGAAGCGGTCGTTATAAATGGCTGTTGTCGTGATATAGAAATTTTAAAAACCATGGATTTAGCTGTCATGGCACTTGGCTCAACGCCAAGAAGTACATTAAAACGTGGTTTTGGTGAAAAGGATCAAAACGTTTCTTTGTTAGGCACAATGATAGCTCCAAATGATTGGTTGTATGGTGATGTAAATGGACTTGTTATAAGTAAAAATCCTCTACTTTAAGCGTTTACTAACAGAATTTACTCACCAGGTTTATTTACAAGAACTGCTTATAATCCCCACCATATCCCTAACTAATATGGTGCATAAAACACACCAAATTGGTGTGTTTATCTTCTTGATGTCCACAGAAAATAGAACCATATTTTACTAACACCTTTTAAATTGACCGATCGGACAACTTTAAGTAAAGTGGCATCTATCTTGCCTTTTTATGGGCTGTGCTCAGCCACAAGTTCCAATATCAAATCGGATAAAACCATTTGGTTAATGTTTAGAGTGAATTGATGAAACCGACAGTGAATAAAAAAAATACAATACAACAAACGGCAATAGATCATGACTCAGCTATTTTTTGTCAGCATGGGCCAAAAGACTTAATCATTTGTGATAGCGGAACCCTTGTCGGTCAGAGACTCGCTGTAAAAGACTTGTTTGCACTTAAAGGTGAAAAAAATAGTGCAGGTAATCCAGATTGGTTTACACAAGCTAGTGAAGCAACTAGCAATGCTTTTTCCGTTGAACGTTTATTACAACAAGGCTGTCGCTTTGTTGGTTTTACTCATACTGATGAGATTGCTTATAGCTTAGAAGGTAACAACATTCATTTTGGAGCTGCTGAAAACCCCAAACTAAGAGGGCACGCTTGCGGTGGTTCCAGCATGGGATCGGCTGCTGCCGTTGCAGCTAATTTAGCTGATATTGGCTTAGGCACAGATACTGGTGGTTCCATTCGCGTTCCAGCTAGTTATTGTGGTTTGTTTGGCTTTCGGCCTAGCCACGGAGCGGTTAATAGCGAAGGACTTATACCTCTAGCACCAGATTTTGATACCACAGGTTGGTTCACGCAAAGCGCTGAATTATTAGAAAAGGTAGGTGAACAGTTATTACCACACAAAGAAATTGCTTCATCTTGTGCTTTAGCTGAGCAGGAATTAGTTGTATGCGATGAGTTGTTTGACTTAGTGCAGCCGGAATTAGCAACTGCACTCATTCTTGAGTTAACACGTATTACACCTTTGTTTAAAAAAGTGACGCGTTTTAAGCTAGAAGATAAAAGCATTTTAACCAAATTGGCGGATACATTCCGTATTCTTCAAGGGCGCGAAATTGCCCGCACGCATGGTCAGTGGGTAAAAAAGGAAAACCCAAGTTTCGCACCAGCGGTAGCGCAACGATTTAATATGGCAATGGCCTTAACAAAGGAAGAAGAAGAGCAAGCAAAAGAATTACAGCTGCAGTGGCAAAACATTCTTTATCAAAACTTAGCTCTGAAAAGTCACGCTGAGCAAACTTCAGATCTGAAAAACAACGACAAAAAAAACATTGCTCAAGAAAATCTGCCAAACTCTAAAGTATTGTTTTTGCCTACAACGCCAACTATTGCACCTAAACTAGGGGCTGATACATCAAGTATTAGAATGAATATTTTAACCCTAACCGCGATAGCAGGGTTAACGGGTTCTCCGCAAGTGCATTTACCATTAATGAATATTAAACATTTAGAGAAAACGGCACCTTATGGTTTCTCACTTCTGATGTTAAAGAATAATGACTTAAATTTACTAAAATTAACTAGTGCGCTTACGCAAAAGTTAAGTTAAATCTGATGAGTATAAAATCATGAATACACAAAATATTGCTTTCACTGCCCCCCACAAAACAGCCACCGAAGCTGGAATTTTCATTTTAGAGCAAGGTGGAACCGCAACAGAAGCTATGGTCGCAGCCGCAGCCACTATTAGTGTGGTTTACCCACATATGAATTCAATTGGTGGTGATGGTTTTTGGTTAATTGATAACCCTAATACTGAAACTCCTATTGCCATTGATGCATGTGGTGCGTCAGCATCGAATATAAGCATGTATGAAAACTTGCAAGCCATACCAGAGCGTGGTGGAAAAAGCGCTATTACACAAGCTGCAACCATTAGTGGATGGCATACAGCGTTAGTGTCGGATGAGCATGCAAAACTGCCTCTTAGTGTCATATTAAAACCTGCGATAGACGCAGCTTGTAATGGATTTGAAGTTACCGAAAGCTTGCAAGTTGCATCAGAAAAGTTATTTGCATCAGATCTTAGAAATGATGCTTTTAAAGATTTGTATGAACCTAATGGCAAACCTCTACAACAAGGTGAAATGTTCACTAATCCAACCTTAGGCAAACTATTTACATATTTAGCTGAAGAAGGATTGATGGCATTTTATCAAGGCGAATTGGCCGCAAGTTTTGCCCGTGATTTAGCAGAGGCTGGCAGTACAATTACGTTGGCAGACATACAAGCAACAAAAGCCAAAATAGTCATGCCATTAAAAGCAAGTTTAGACGGCGTTGATTGTTTTAATTTACCTGCTCCTACTCAGGGTATTCATTCGCTGCTCATTTTAGCCATCGCTGACCGTTTAAAGCATAAAGCTAATAATGATGCGGATTGGATGCACTTAATTGTGGAAGCAACAAAACAAAGCTTTCATTTACGTCCTCAAATTTGGGGCGATGTATCATCTGTAACTGAGTTATATGACACAGTATTTAGTGACAGCATATTGCAACAATTGAGCAATAATATATCAATGGTCAAAGCCGAAAGTTGGCCATTTAATGCAGCGCCGGGAGACACAGTGTGGATGGCAGCCCGCGATAAAAACGGTCAAATGGTGAGCTTTATCCAAAGTATTTATTGGGAGTTTGGTTCTGGTTTAGTAATGAAAGAAGGTGGCTTTACTTGGAATAACCGTGGGGTCAGTTTCTCTTTGAATAAGACAGACGTTAATGCGCTAGCTGCTAATAAAAAACCAGCTCATACACTAAATCCTGCTTTTGCTAAATACCACGATGGTAGACGCTTAGCTTACGGCACTATGGGCGGAGAAGGGCAACCTCAAACCCAAGCCAAAGTCTTTTCCGACTACACATGGCGCAACAAAAGTATTACCGATGCAGTTGCATCACCAAGGTGGTTATTAGGCCGAACTTGGGGTGATACTAGCACTAATTTAAAAGTAGAACAGAGTCTTGCCGAGCAACTCGGTGTTGAATTAGACCGCCTAAAACATAAATGGCAAGTAGTCCCAGACAACAATGAAATGATGGGACATGCAGGCGCAATTCTTGACAGTAAAGGCACACTTGATGCCGCAACCGATCCTCGCTCAGATGGCAAAGCTGTAGTGGGCAACACAATTAAAGAAATAAAGGAAACAGAATGACCGAGTTATTAAATCAATGGCCAATAGTGGTCGCGCTTATTGCCACAGGTGTTTTTGCTGGCATATTAGCAGGCTTATTTGGTGTTGGTGGCGGCATTGTTATTGTGCCTGTTTTATACTTTTTACTGCAAAGCTTTGGGGTCAGTGCAGAATCCGCCATGATGATCGCAACGGCGACCTCGTTGGCGACTATTGTGCCTACTTCTATTTCATCTATTCGTTCTCATCATGCTAAAGGCAATGTTGATATTTCGTTATTAAAATACTGGGCTGGTTTTATATTGGTTGCTGCTGTCCTTGGTAGCTTATTAGCGCATAGTATTAGAGGTAATTCATTAACATTAATGTTCGCGATTATTGCAATTCTGGTTAGCTGCAACATGATGTTCAGAGCTGGTGCTCCGGCCTTAGTGCAAAAATTACCGGGTAAAGTAGGTCAAGGTATTATGGCGACGATTGTAGGTGGTTTATCAGTAATGATAGGCATTGGTGGCGGTACTATTGGTGTTCCTTTATTAACCTCTTTTAATGTCAAAGCGCACATTGCGGTAGGAACCGCTGCGGTATTTGGCTTTTTAATCGCATTACCGGGCGTACTTACTTTATTGACGGTAGGGACTACTCCAGCCGATGCGCCAATTGGCACATTTGGTTTGGTAAATGTACCTGCATTTTTACTTATTATTCCATTAACTATTTTGTTTGCGCCATTAGGTGTAAAACTTGGTAGTAAACTTAACCAAAAACAACTCAAAATGGCCTTTTCAGTCGTACTTATGCTGACTGGAATTCGTATGCTAATTCAAGCGATGGGAGTGTAATATCATGTCGATCTCAGCTCAAACTCTAAATCCTCCACAACGTTTGTTAATGGGGCCTGGGCCAATTAACGCAGACCCTCGTGTATTGCGTGCAATGTCCGCTCAACTTATTGGACAGTACGACCCTGCAATGACAGGTTTTATGAATGAAACTATGGCACGTTATCGTCAAGTTTTTAAAACCCAAAACGAATGGACAATGCTTATTGATGGGACTTCTCGAGCTGGAATAGAAGCCGTTTTAGTGTCTATTTTACGTCCGGGTGACAAAGTCTTAGTGCCGGTTATGGGACGATTTGGCCATTTGTTAGTAGAAATTGCACAACGCGCTCAAGCAGAAGTTCACACAATAGAAGTGCCTTGGGGAGAAGTGTTTAAACCTGAGCAAATTGAAGAAGCAATAAAGCGTATAAAACCCCGCGTGTTAGCTATGGTACAAGGTGATACGTCAACCACCATGAATCAACCATTGCAACACATTGGTGATATTTGCCAACAACATGACGTGTTGTTTTATTGTGACGCCACAGCATCTATTGTAGGTAACGAGTTACCTACGGATGAATGGAAGTTAGATGCATTGTCCGTTGGTTTACAAAAATGTTTAGGTGGGCCGTCAGGCTCAGCGCCAGTTACCTTAAGTGACAAATGTGTTGATTGGATAAGAACCCGTAAAAAAGTAGAAGCTGGAATTCGCACTGCGGATCATAAAGATGGTACAGAACCTTTTATCGGTTCTAATTATTTTGATCTGGGTATGATCATGGA
>JAWUWS010000102.1:0-22510 GCA_034111705.1 Psychrosphaera sp. | reverse complement strand
CTTGGGCACTCTGACTTAAGAACAACTGAGATCTACACGCACGTCATTGGTAAAAGGCATGCTGGAACGGTTAGTCCATTCGACAATATTCATCATAAATTTTAGATGTAAGTAATCACAACTAAATCAACGGGATCAGTGACATTGATTTTTAAAACTACAAAATTAATCCCAAAACCTAACCTTTTCCATTAGAAACCCAGATGTTTCACTACTTTTACTAGGTCACAACAGACTTATAGCTTACAACTTAAGACTATTTTTATTCCTCATAAAAATAGCCCACTTCGTCTTCTGTTAAATAGCGCCACTGACCTAGTGGGACATCTAATTTTAATGGCCCAATTTGGGCACGGTGTAATGCTACTACTTTATTGCGAACCGCACCAAACATGCGTTTGACTTGGTGGTATTTGCCTTCGGTTATGGTGAGTAATACTTCTTTTTCTGTCACTACCGTTAGCTTGGCGGGTAAGGTTAATTCTTCTCGGCCTCTGAGTAATACGCCGTTAACCAGTTGGTTTATTGCGTCGTCTGTGATTGGGTCTCGTAGGTTTACTCGGTACACTTTTTCACAGTCACGGGCTGGGGAAATTACGTTGAATGACCATCTTCCATCATCTGTTATCAAAACCAGTCCTGTGGTGTCGGCGTCCAACCGCCCTGCTATGTGTAAGTTTTCTATATCCGTTAAATCTAAATTATTAGCATCATTAAAAATCAAGTTATCGATAGTTAAGTTATTAAACAAGGATGGATAACGGCCACTTACATTAGAACTGACAAAACCGGCAGGCTTGTGCAACATTAAATAACGAGATGGACGAGCTTGTAAGATGTCACCGTCTAAGGTGATGACATTATTTTCATGCACTTGGGTGGCTTCGTGACAGTCATACCAACCATTTATTTTTACTCTGCCTTCTTTTATTGCTTCTCTAGCTTGTGATCTAGTTAACTGAGTACTTTTACAAATGAATTTATCTAGGCGCATACTAAGCTCGTAAATCGGCAGTTCATAGATTGACCGCTTTTAATTGGAGAAAGACAAAATTGATTGCCGCTGACAAGCACAGGTCAGCGGTTGAAGATAAAACCCAGAACTCGACTCGTAGCTTTTATCTCGCAGCTCAAACCTCTTATCTACTGCCCATTCTTTAACGTTTCTTTAGCTTGCTCTACTTTAGAAAAGTCTAAGCCTAATTCTTCAACTGCTTCTTTAATTAGCCCTGGGTTTGTCATGACTAAGCCCATTAACGCTTGAAGTTTCTCTGGAGGAATACCTAATGTTTGAATGGTCATCATGGCGGCCATTGGGTTTTCTGTTAATGTTTTAAATAAGTCGTTAATTTGGTCTTGGCTAACGTTGTGTTCTTTTAATATTTGAATAATTGGGTTCATGGTTTTTCCTATTCCTATGTACGGCTTCTATTTATAGTTAACTGCTTTATTGAGATCAGCTTTATTTACCTTGATGAACAGGTTTATCGCAAGCCTATTTCAATGTCTTGAATGATAAAGTTACCTGTGTAAACGTCGTGCTGTACGCCTTCTAAATCAATATCAAAGTATTGGCGTTCGCTATCTGGTAAACCTTGAAACGCACCAAGTACTTGGTAAATCCATACTTCTTGATCAAAATCTAATTCATGGTTTTGGTAATAATCTAACGCTCTGGTGTTCTTGCCAGAATCTATGACTTCACAGAAGTAGTTCTCTACCGCACTTTTCAATAAGTCTTCGTCTAATGATATAGATGACTCTTCTTCAATCACTAAAGGATTAGCAATCGCTCGGTTGATATTCCCTTGCCATAAGTGAGTAACATTACGTAAGTTATTCACCAAAGAGGTTAATTCAAACTCATGCTCTACATTACGAACATCTGGCGCTGCGGCTTTAATAACGCAATCAGCACGATTAAACAGATTTGGAACGTGTGATAAGGCCGCATAATTAGCCGGCACAAAGTCTGGCTTTTGCTCCATGTGTAGCATAAAACCTTTAAGCAAGCGTGTACGGCCTTTAAATTCTCTAAAACGCCCCAGCAACTCAAGCAATTTACTTTGCACTAAACTCAACTCTTGTGTGCTGGTTGCAAAGGCAGACTGTAAGGTGATAACCAATAAATGACGTAACTCTCTATTACTGCCAGCTAATTGACTTAACGCGTCAAAGTGGAACATGGACAATTGGTTTAGCATGTTCGTTACTTGAATTTGCGCTAATTCATTTTCACGAATTTTAGCATCTACCGAGCTAACATAACCAAACTCATTACTGATACGTGACCACAACAAACGTACATTGGTTGATAAGGTTTCTGTTAATGTATAAACATGCTCAGTTAAGTCTGCCAAGTGAGCTTGGGACTCATGATACTTTTGATGTGCCAACGCTTCTTTGTAATGCTCGGCTTGAGTAGTCAGCGTGGCCAATAAATTGCCTATATTCGCGTCTATCTGACGGTTACTTTCGTCTTGTAAGCTTTCTTCTAATAAGGTTCTTAAAGACGGACGCAAACGTAATTGTACGTCTGAGTCTGGTCGCCATAATACTTTCAAATCAATTAAGCTTTGAATGATATTAGGTGAATACTCCGCTTCGTTAACGCTGCCACTAAAATACGCTTGCATGATCAATTCTGAATGATTACTTAATGCATTAAGTAAACTCAAGCCTGACTTATTTAAATTAATATTCATCAATACAACCTACAGTAAGTTTGATTGATTAATAGAATCGTCAGCACGTTCAGACAATGACAAGTTTTCAGTCTCGTCAATAAACTTAAGTACATCAAATAGGTAGTCAATTTTGCCTGTAGCACAGTAAATTTGTTTATCCATATTTGGACGTACCAAATAGCCAAATTCTACTAAACGTTTAAATATTAATTTAAGTTGTGAGTCTAGCTCGTTGGCTTTTGAACCAAACATAGAATAACGAGATATTTTACCCACTTGCTCAGCGTAAGCTGGTGTGTCTTCCACTACAGTTTGTATTTCTTGTAAGCGTAATAACGCGCCTTGCGTTAATGGAACGTCTGTTCCCATTGACTCTTGCACCAGTAACAACCATTCAATAAGTGGTAATAAGTGGCTGGACACTTCGTTAAATTGGCTAGCCAATACTTTACGTTCCGAATCGCCTATTGATTGATAGGAACAAAAATAAACTTCACCATCTGCAGCGGCAGATAAGTGACGATTAAGTACGTTTAATTGTTGCTCCACCAACTCTCTGTTGGCACTGGATTGTAAATAACGAAATGCGTCTTCATCTGTGGTTGCACACACAAATTGACCTGACAATAATAACTCTAATACGCGACCTTGTTCTGTGATCATGCGCCTGCTCCTTGTTCAGTGTCTGCTTGTTTGGTGTTTTCAAGTTCAGACTCTGGCTGTCTTGATTTAAGCAATTTGGTAATGGCGCTTACCTTTGGCTGTACAACTTGTAATTGTTTTTTGTTTTTGTCTATCAAGTAACGGTTTTCAAATAAGGTCAATACTTCTGACTCAGGATTAGGGAACGCGCCTACAACGTGTATATTATTGTTCTGACAAGCGTCAAATATTTTCTTTATATTACTTTGATGTAAAGTCCCTAATTCATCAATTGGCCAATGAATAACAGTTTTACTGTTACCTCTAAGTAAACGAGTAAAGGCTAACAAGAACTTACACAAAATCAGGTACGCCATACCATGACTTGACGACTCGTTTAACTGACGGTCTGTACGAATAACTAAGTCGCTGTTGCCTTCTTTAATGTGCAGTTCAATATCTAATAATTTACTAATACCACCGGTTAATGCCGAACGACCCAAAATATCCATGACACGGCGCATGCTGTAAGCATAATCGTCACCCGGTAAGTCATGTGCACCTTCCGCTATCCAGTCTGTGTACAGTTGATTAAACTGTTGTAGCTCAGGCCAAAATTCTAATTCACTGATTTTTGAGCGAATTTTTACAGCAGACTCAGATACGCCATCTAAAAACAGCTCTTCATCCACTTCTTTACTTATGCGTTTACTTTGACCGCCAATGTGCCCTTCTATGTCTTTTAACAGTTTGTAATACTCTGACAAAGCCAAACCAAATATACGGCCTTGTTCACGAATACCATTCACACGTTGTGGCACTAATTCGTTAATGAATCTGTCTAAGTGACCAACCAAACGAATATGATCTAACGAACGTATGCCATGCTCATTAACCACAGAGCATTCTGCACGGCTGTGTTCCCACGTATCGTAAAAACCTGTACCTGATTGCGCTGCAATTTTTTGGTCAAAGTGTTCCACGTACGCTTTAATGTCGGCGGTTAATTCTTCACGTTTGGCTAAACGAGTTTGCCCTTCGTTAATACGTTGCGAGATAGAGCTATTATCTTCAACAACATCAGCCGTAGGTAATTTAACTTTGGCTAATTGTTTGTTGATATTACCCAGTTCAACGTCATGTTCATTGGCTTCTTTTAAGTCTTTTTCAAAACGAATTTGTTTGGATTTAGCCAATTCAACATCTTGTTTGTAAGTGTTTTTTTGTTTTTCCAATTCACGGGAAGTATCACTCAGTAATTTACGTACATCCGCCAGTTGCTCTTGCCAGTTTACTTTGTGACCCATGTAATAGGTGTTATACCAATGTTTGTACTCAGCCACTAAATGGCTATTCTTTTCAGTTAATTGGATGTCTTGTTTTAACTGAGCTATGTCACGTTTTAATTGACCAATAACGTCAACATCTACACCACGGTTAGCTAGTTCGTCTTTTAGCCAGTTGTCTAGTTTTGACAACTCTTGTTTTAATGAACTACGACACTGTGCAATGTGCGCTTCTACTTGAGCTAATTGTTGTTGAATGTCGTTGATCACTAATTGCCAATGAGAACTAAGCTCCATTTCCGCTTCACGTTGTTGATCTTGCAACTCACCTATCGCTTCTTGTTGCAATAAATTAAGCTTTTGACTGTCAGCTTTTAGTTTGGCGAGTTTTTTGGTGTAGCCTTGTTTACGTTCTTGCAGTGCTTGATGGAACTCTTTTAATGAGTCGTCTTTATCTTGCTGAGCACGCTTACGGCTTAATTCCGCATTGTTTAGTTCTGTGCTGACTTTTGTTTGCAGCATTTCTGCGTTTCTAACCGCTTTGTTCGCATCAACTAGCTTGGCTTCTGCCGTATCTTGATTGGCGATTATGTTGCTTAGTTTTTCTTGCTCTTGCTCTAAACGGCTTTTTAATTCGTGTTCAGATTCTGCGTATTCTGGATGAGGCACACTGCCAAGTTCAAGTAAAATACCAAATAGGCTTTTGTCATCTGCACTAGCTAAAGTTGGATGTAAGTCCGTACGCTTTAATAAGTCTGGATGAATAACTTTACCCAGTTCTAATTCCCAGCCTGATTTTTCACGGCGTAAGAATTCCATTAAGGTATTTTGACCCGGATACAATAACTGCTCGGTATGCTCTACACGTATTTGTTGCTCAGCAAATTGCTTACGGCTTTGTTCTAGCTCTTTATTAACGCTATCTCTATTTGCTTTAGCTTGGCTTAATTCGTTATTCGCCTGGCGTAAACGATCACGGCAGCTGTCTTCAATGCTGGATGCTTCTTTGATGGTATGTTCAAAGATATCAATTTGAGTTTGTTCTTGATTGGTAAAGCCTACGTTGTTGGTTAACGTGCTCACTTCTGTGATCTGATTTTTTAACTTATGCTGTTGGTCTTGGTAATCTACATGAGTTACAGCAATCTGATCTTTATATTTTTGTTGGGTATTTAACAGCTGTGTTTGTTGCTCTGCATTTTTACTTGCTAGTAAATCACGGCCTTTGTCTTTTTGTTCGCTGTAGCCATCTAACTCGTTATTATGCTGTTCTTGCACTTCACTTTTACGTTTGTGGAATGTGGCTTCAATGTCTTGGTGTTTTTCTGTTAATAATGTGTAACGAGATTCACCACTTTCTAATTCGTTCTTCCAACGTGGTAAGTTTTCTAGGTTCTGACTTAACTCATCTATGTTTTGGTCTTGCCAGTCATCATACTGCTGCTCAACAGCGTCTAATTCAGACTCTAGTTTACGACTGTCTGCTTTGGCTGAAGATAGGGTTTGATTTAAGCTATCTCTTTGTTCTGACCATGTGGCGTCAGCTTGTTTAATGGTTAATACAACCTCTTCTAACAAAGCTTCATTTTCAGCAATGGTTTGGGCCACTTTAGATAAATCTAATGAGTATTGTTGTTTTAACTGCGCCAGTCTTTGATTGTTTTCGCCGTATTCAAAATGCGCTTGTTCTAATTTACTAAATTCTGGCCTGATATCTTCAAAGCCTTTTATTAACTTACATTCACGTATCCACTCTTCCACTTTATTGTGACTAAGTTTGGTTTCACCCGGTTGTACGCCGTCTTCTTCCAAAATCGCGGCAACCATGGCTTTAATGGTTTCCATTTTTCCTTCTTTGGAATGCACGGCTTTGGCCAGTTTTTCAATGTGACGTAAATTTGCGTTTTGCTCACACAAGCTAAATAAGCGAGCAAGACCAGGTAAATCACGATTGGTGGACAACACGCTACGGTCGTTTTGGATAATGGCTTTGTATTCTTTGGTGTTTAATATGCGGCTACAAATAATACCTTGACGTTTTATGTCGCGGCTTAATTCTTTTGGGGTAATAACATGACGTTCGTCGGTTAATGACGTTTGCGCATAATCGTCAATATCGAACGCTTTGGCAATTAATCTAAAATCAACACCAGTGCCACCAGAGCTTAAAACAACTTGGCAAGTTTCATCGCTGTCTCTGAAGTATTCATAAATGATATAACTGCATTGAGTCGGTAAATACCAGCGCTCAAAACTATCACGAGTTGCGGGTACAACACGGCTTGGGTATTCACCATAAAAAACAGGAATGAGTCGTTGTAACGTAGTTTTACCCGATGCATTAGTACCACAAATATTGGTGTGGCCATTTAATTTTAACTCTACAATCCCACTCATGTGGGTATTGATTAATATAATTCGATTTAAAGCAGGCATAGGATCTCTGAATGTCTTCATGACTCATTATAACTATTAAGCTGTTTATAAGGGCTAAAGCATTAAGATTCAAGCAAAAGATCTGAATAAGATCTTAATTTAAAGCGAATGTATATTTAGTCACCTAGTTTAACTTGTCTTGTCATAAAACAAAAAGGCGCTCTGATGAGCGCCTTAATTTATTTGATGATGTTGAACAGTTAGTTACAGTTCAGCTTCGTCTTCTTTTACAATTTCTAACATCAATTTAAACAATTGTTGCATGCTAGCTTTATCTAAAAATGAACCTTTTTTAGAGCGGAAGCTGATATGAATTCCTGTTGTACTTGAACTAAGTACCACTTCATAACGACCAGGCTCTATGTCTAATTTACCAGAGCGGTCTGAGTGGAATAAACGCTGCCACAATGAACCTGTTGCTTTGCTATAGATTACATCAAAAATATGTAAATCTTCGTCAGACTCATCCACTTCAAAACCAAGATCTTCGATTATACTCTCAATTTGTGACCACACATACTTCATGTCTTGCTGTGTGCTTATCACATAGTTACCTGATACGTTTTTCACTAATTTTAAGGTTATATCTAACGAGGCACGCTCTTTTAATAACTTAACACGATAATTATAATCAAGTTCTAGCATTAAATCATTTAGTGTCTGAGCCGCTAACGCTTCTTTTCTGTGAAGAGTTGATTGATTTGGCGCTAATTCTTTATTCACTTTTTTATAATCTAACATATCTATAGATATGTCACCGCTGCGTCCATGAGGTTTCATGTTTACAACTATGTTGTATTTAAAACTTTCTACGTCAACAAACTCTTCAAAAAACCAATAACCTACTTCTTCTTGAAGACTTTGTGTTGCTTGGTAACCCGTTGCAGTTTTTGTAAGGGATGAATTATTTTGCTTTGCGTATGATTGAATACCTTGATCGATAAAACTAACAAGGTCTTCAACTAAGTCAGGCTTTTCTAGTTTTATTTTTGCAAGATGGTCGTCTTGTTCGTCTATCCAACTTCCCTCCAAAAGTACTAATACGGTTGTTGGTGAGGTAATTTCACCATCAACATCAGATGAAGCTTTCACTTTTGGTAGCTCATACTCTGTACTCTTTTTAGGATCACTAAACCCAGCCGGTAATGATAAACCTGACTTTCTTGCCTCTACTTGCTCGTCTGTTTTATCATCAAAAAATGATGCGCAAGCAGTGGTAACCGATAATACAACTGATACAGCTGCCAATTTGATAAAATTCACTTAGTACTCCGAATGACTAATTTACGTGTTGTAAAGCTTGTTTGATGGTCTTATGGTTATTTGGTTCCATTGTTAACAAAGGTAATCTAACCATATCACTGGAAATTAACCCTTTTTCTTTAAGTGCCCACTTAGTTGGCACTGGGTTTGGTTCCAAAAATAAATCGCGGTGTAATAAACACAGCTTTTCGTCGTATAACTCGGCATCTTTTTGGTTGTCGGCCATACTCGCCTTCACCATTTTCTGCATTAATTCAGGCTCAACATTCGCCGTTACTGAAATAACGCCATCCCCACCTAAAGAAAGGTAATGTTGTGATGTTAAATCATCACCACCAAATAGTAAAAACGCCGGATCTTTTTCTTTCATTGCAGCAACACGAGATAAGTCTCCTGTTGCGTCTTTAATCCCAACAATGTTGTGGATTGTCATTAATTCAAATACAGAATCATTATCTAAGTCTACACCAGTACGAGACGGAACATTATACAAAATAATAGGTTTATCTGTTGCCGTAGCAACCGCTTTAAAGTGCTCAACCATGCCTTTTTGATTTGGCTTATTATAATAAGGGGTCACCGTCAAATAACCATCAATTTCTAGATTATCTAATTGTTTGGTTTTTTCAATAGTAGAACGAGTACAATTTGAGCCGTTACCTACAATAAGAGGTAAACGTCCTTTATTTTGTTTAATCGCTACATCCAATACCAAAGCTTGTTCTTGTTCTGTTAACGTAGCCGTTTCTGCGGTAGTTCCTAAGATGACTAAACCATCTGTACCACTTGCTATATGCCAATCAACTAATTTTCTTAAGCTAACATAATCCACATCACCATTTTCAAACATAGGTGTGATTAACGCGACAAAACAACCTGAAAAATTATTAATTACTGTGGATGACATGATCCCTCCTGATATTAAGGCGGCTATGTTACTCAGCCATAGATAACAAAACAAGCGTCTTTCAACCTTCTGGTGTGTTTTTATCCTTATATGTTAAACTTGCCCGACATAAAACAATCAATACTGCGATTTTTAAACCATGACCTTGCCGCTTTTTAACACACCTACGCAACATTTAGTTCTTACTGTTATAGGTAAAGACAAAACAGGCCTAGTTAGCCAATTAACTGGACTAGTGACACAATGTAAATGCAATATATTAGACAGCAAAATGGCAATCTTTGGCAGTGAATTTACCATGATCATGCTACTAGCGGGTGATAATGCATCATTAGCAAAGCTTGAAACACAACTACCACCACTGGCTATGTCGTTAAATTTACTCACAATGATGAAAAGAACCACGACTCACAAAGGTCAAGACCGAGCACAATATCAGGTTATTTTTGATGGACCTGATAGCTCTGGCACTATCCGTCAAATTACAAGTTTCTTTGCCGAACATAAAGTTGGTGTTAGCAGCTTGAAATCAAAAGCAACTGAAAAAGACGGCCAAAAATGGCAAGTGGCAGAAATCCGAATTGATTTAACCGACGAATTAATCTTAGAAACAATCATTGCAGGCTGTGAATCATTATGTGAAAGCTTGTCAATGACATGTACTTTTAGCCCAATTACGATTGAACAGTAGCAACTAAACAAAAAATAAGTAGCAGATAAAATTATGAATACTCTTAATGCTGGCGACAAAGCCCCAATGTTTAAACTTGAAGATCAAAACGGTGACGTATTTGATTTAGCTGAAACCTTAAAAACAAAACAGGTTTTAGTGTATTTCTACCCAAAAGCCATGACCCCAGGCTGTACGGTACAAGCGCAAAATCTAAGAGATGTAAAACAACAATTGGAAGAGTTAAATACAATTGCAGTTGGTATAAGCCCTGATGCGGTTAAACGTTTAACTAAATTCACAGAAAGAGATGGATTAAACTTCCCATTATTGAGTGACGAAGATCATAAAGTAGCTGACGATTTTGGCGTATGGGGTTTAAAAAAGTTCATGGGTAAGGAATACGATGGCATTCACCGCTTAACCTTTTTGGTTGGTCAAGATGGCACGATCAAACATTTCTTTAATAAATTTAAAACCAAAGATCATCATGAAGTGGTGTTGAGCGTTTTAGAACAATTAGCTAAATAACAAAGTTTTTAGCTTATTAAGAGATATACGCAAAAAGGCTCATTTATTTAAAATGAGCCTTTTTTGTTAAAAATATATAAATTAAGTGCTGTGAATAGATAAAACTAACTGCACTCATCTGTGGTTATATTCTCAGGTAAACTTTTTACAGACCAAGCATTGATAACCGCTTTAACTAATGATGCTAAAGGTATAGCAAAAAATACGCCCCAAAAGCCCCACAAACCGCCAAAGAACAACACCGCAACGATAATATAAACCGGATTTAAATCAACCGCTTCAGAAAACAGAAGAGGTACTAACAAATTTCCATCTAAAGCTTGAATAACGCCGTAAGCTATCATAACTGCATAAAAATCTGGCGTTAAACCAAATTGAAATAATGCGACTATGGTAACAGGAACCGTCACTACCGCAGCACCAATATAAGGAATTAACACTGACAAACCAACTAGGAAACCTAATACCGCTGCAAATCGTAAATCCATTATTGCAAAAGCAATATATGTAGATAATCCAACAATAAACAACTCAACCATTTTGCCGCGAATATAATTAATGATCTGCTGATTCATCTCAGTAGATACTTGCGTTATTAAGCGTCGTTTAGTTGGTAATACTTTCTCAAAACCAGCTAATAATTCTTTTTTATCTTTTAAAATAAAAAACACCATCATTGGTACTAAAATCAAATAGATTAAAAGCGCAACGACATCCGTTAAAGAAGTCACTATAGCTTGTACAGAATCCTCTAATACTAAGACTAATTTAGTATCAAAGTTACTCATTAAACTAGTTATAACAGCAGGGTCTAAACTCGGATATAAATCTGGAAGCATGTTTATGTAACCCTTAACAAACACCATCATATCTGGTAATTCTTTAATAAGAGCAATGCTTTGTTGCCAAATAACAGGGATCGCCATTATAAATACTGCTGTCATGACACTAATAAAGATGGTAATTACAAATAAGGTACTGAGATTACGATTTAGTCCTAATTGCGTTACTTGTTTTATTGGCCATTCTAATAAAAAGGCAAATACAATCGCGACAAATACAGGGGTTAATAAATCTCCAAACCAAGAAATTAATAATCCACTTAATACAATAAGTAACATTAAAGCAACTGCGTTTGGATCTGAGAAATTTTTCTTATACCACTGCTTAAATATATCAAACATGTTTTAACGGTTCCTTTACTTGAAGATTATTCAACCAATTGTATTTTTACGCAGCCAGTTAATCGATGAGACTGGTAATGAATGTTTTGATTATCTAGGTAAGATGTAAAATTGTATAGACTAATATCATCATCAAATAGAAATTCTTTACACTTATTTTTAATTAACGCTTGTTTGGCTTTTACAAATGCCAAAGGACATTTGAGTCCTTTTCCATCAAAAATCATAAATTAACACTAATTATAATTATTTTTTACTTCATTAATTTACCACAATACTTAATACTACTTATAGCTAAACTAATTAAAGAGTAACTATTTTTTAATGGCACACTATCCCAAAAATTCACGATTGCCAGACGATCCTATAATTAAGGATATTAACGCCTACAAAAAGAAAATTAATTGGGGCGAAATACCTGCTTTTTTTCACATGATAGCTAACTCAGTAGCAGAAGCAGAAGGCTTTATTGATTACGGTTTTGATAATGCATATACACGAATAGTCAATCGTAAGAACTGGAACTATAATAATTTAGGTGTAGATGCGTCTATAGATATTAACAAAGTAGATCACATTGAATTGTTGCAACCATTAAAGAAACCCAGAATTTGTATTTACCATGTATTTAATCATAAGGGATATGAACTAATTGCCCTGCCTTACGTCAAAGAAACCGTCATTGATGATTATCGTAGCGGCGATCCTAATATGGAGTTTACTATTTGGGATCCATCGCACATGAAAGTTTTGGCTCGAATACCTCAACTACATAAATTCATCGCGTTTAATCATCATAATGGCGACGATGCGGATATGGCACTCATTGCTCATGCTTATAACGTAGTGAATAAAATCATCTCAATGTTGAAACAAGAAGTAAATGTATACTCTATCCAAGGAATGTCGATTAAAGATATTTATAGTAAACAAAACTCTAACCCAGAATTGGGCCTAAATGATATTATAAAAAGTCAGGTTAAAGATACCGACTTGTAATACTTAAGATTTACTAATTGGATTTTCCGTTTAAAACTTATAATTAATAAAAGTAGTCTATGTATAAAAAAATCATCTCTACATTCTTAGCCTGTTGCATTTCATTGTCTATATTTTTTGCAGCCTCGACTTCCGCGGATAATAACTTACCGGATTTAGGTGCATCAGCATTAACCGTATTAAGTATTGAAAAAGAAAAGCAGCTTGGTGAGATTATATTTAACCAATTACAAGGTCGTACGTCATTACTATATGATCCGCTTGTAATGGAATATGTTAATTCTTTGGGTAATAAACTGGTTGCTCATTCCCAAGATGTTAAGTTTCCATTTACATTTTTTACTGTAAACAGCCCAGATATTAATGCATTTGCTTTTTATGGTGGATATATTGGTGTTCATACTGGATTAATTGTAAATTCAGAAACGGAAAGTCAACTTGCATCTGTATTAGGTCACGAAATTGCGCATGTTACCCAGCGCCACTTAGCACGAAGAAAAGAGGCCTCTGCACAAACTTCTAATTTAACATTAGCAGGCGTCATTGGATCTATATTATTGGCTGCTGTTAGCCCACAAGCAATGATGGCATCAATGATGGCGACGACCGCTGGTGCACAACAAGCTATGATCAACTACACCAGATCAAATGAGCAAGAAGCCGATAACATTGGCATGAATATATTAGCAAATGCTGGTTTTGACCCTTACGCTGCCGCTGAGTTTTTTGGTAAGTTACAGGAACAACAAAGATATCAAACCAAATTAGCGCCGTTTTTAGTTACCCACCCTTTGGCTGACTCTCGTGTAACTGATGCAAAACTCAGGGCACAACAATTCACCAAAAAGTTTTATCCTGACTCTTTAGATTTTTTATTAATGCGATCCCGAATCTTGGCTCGTTATATATACGATGAAGATCATGTTGTTGAATTATTTGAAGAACGAGTGAAAAAACAACAAGGCAATAGAAAATTTGCTTCTCAATACGGGCTAGCATTGGCTTATTTAGACACAGGAAAACTGACACAAGCTACTAAGTCACTTGAGGCATTAGAGCTGCTATCACCAAATAATTTATATATTTTGGATGCTCAATCAGATCTCTATATTGCACTAGAAAAACCAGATAAAATCCTAGAAAAATTAACTTATGCTTATCAATTAAGGCCCAATAATTCTGTAGTTACGTTAAACTACGCGAATGTTCTGATAAAAAACAATGATGCAAAAAAAGCGATCCGTATTTTAGAATATTATTTATTATCAAAGCCGACTGATTTTTTAGCAACTCAATTACTACGTGAAGCATATGAAATTGATGATAATATGGTGAGATATCATATTACGACTGCAGAACTAGCGGCCCTTAGAGCTGACTATCGTAGCGCTATTAAATCGGCAGATTTAGCATTAACAGTAATAACATCAGATCAAATAGCTGAAGTAAAACGAATTGAAGCACTGAAAATAAAATACCGTAACCGTGACAAATACATTAAAAATATCAAAGGATTTTAATTTATGACTACCATTATCTTTCATAACCCGAGATGCTCTAAAAGCAGACAAACATTGGCCTTGTTAGAAGATAATGGCGTTACGCCTGAAGTATTTGAATACTTAAAGGCATCATTAAGCACTGAATTATTAACGTCAACGGTGGTAAAGTTAGGTGTAAATGTAAGAGATATCATCCGCACTAAAGAAGCCGAGTATAAAGAAACCGGATTAGATAACCCGTCATTAACAAATGCTGAGATTTACGCTATTTTAGTCAACACACCTAAGTTAATTGAGCGCCCTATTGTGATCCGAGGCAATAAAGCCGCTATCGGTAGGCCTCCAGAAAACGTATTAGCGATATTATAAATTTTATGACGACACCAGCCCCATTTGTA
Source organism: Psychrosphaera sp. (assembly GCA_034111705.1). Classification (GTDB taxonomy): domain Bacteria; phylum Pseudomonadota; class Gammaproteobacteria; order Enterobacterales; family Alteromonadaceae; genus Psychrosphaera. Next base: position 8,005 of record JAWUWS010000102.1, on the reverse strand, counting down.
TTAGTTCTTTATTATTCACGTCATGGCTCAGTACTGAATTTAGCAAAACAGATTGCTAAAGGCATTGAGTCCCAAGGAATTGAAGCAAAGATAAGAACCGTAGCAGATGATTGCCAAGAAGATGCCGAATATCCACTCGTTACTCAGCAAGAGTTAACTTCTTGTTCAGGTTTGGCGTTGGGCAGCCCTTGCCGTTTTGGTACGATGGCAGCCCCATTAAAAAGTTTTTGGGAGAGTACTTCTACCAACTGGTTAAGTGGCGATTTAATTGATAAGCCCGCGTGTGTTTTCACTTCAAGCTCTAGCTTACATGGTGGAAATGAAGCAACCTTACTGTCTATGTCGTTACCTTTATTACATCACGGTATGATGTTGATGGGCGTCCCTTACTCTGAACCGGAATTACATAATACAACAAGTGGCGGAACACCTTACGGTGCAAGCCATGTGTCAGGCTTACGATCAGATAATACATTAACCAAAAGTGAAATTGCTATTTGCAAAACTCTTGGTCAACGTTTAGCAATAACCGCTAAAAAACTTTCCCAATAATTTAACTCTTTAAAGAATAATAAATGCAAAAATTTGAAAATGTACAAGATGCTTTTAAAAACGCGCCAATGGCTCAGTTCGTAAAAAAACTAAAGTTATTAGGTTTAACCAGTTATCTATTATTGGTTGCGTATTATCCGCTATTATTTATTGTACTAAAACCTAATCCTGATGCAGTTGCATACATACCAATGACGCTATTTTGGTTGCCTATGTTATTTGCTATTAAAGGCCTGATCCAAGGTAATCCATATACATACGCATGGAGTAACTTTGTTTTAATGTGGTGTTACATTCATGGACTTACCGCATTGTGGACCTTTACAGGACATAAAGGGTTAATCGCTATTGAAGTTGTATTATTAACTGGGGCATTTATTGGTAACACTTATTTTGCTAGATACAGAGGTAGAGAACTTGGGCTTGCTTTACCAAAAATAAAAGAAATTAAAGAGCAAGAAAAAGCCTTTTTTGAAAAGCGTCTAAAAGATAAAAGCACAGGATCATAATCTGTGTTTAAATGAAATTTACGCAATAAAAAACCAGCTAATCGCTGGTTTTTTATTACTCAAATAATCGTTCTTATTTGATTGAAGCTAAAATTGTTGGGTCTAAACCTTCATTTACAATTCTAACAACCGCATTACAGTGCTCTATAGTGAACTCACCTTCAGCGATTTGTGCATTTAATTTATCTCTACGTGCAGAAACGGTTTTTGCAATCGCATCTTTATCATCTTGATCAATTTTTAATGCTTCTACTTTTTTGTCTAAACTTTCGAAGTATGGGTATAACATAGCTTCTGCTTTATAAGCTTCTTGACGTGCTGCAGGATGATAATCTTCACATGCATTTAAGTTTAATAAATAGAAATTTAAATAAGTAGAAACTGTTATCAGTTTATAACTTTGATTTTCATTGGCATTTACACTAAACGCTAAAACGCTGGCAATTAATACACTTACTAATTTTTTCATTTTTCTTCTCTGTTTTTATCAAATATTTATATCCCGACTTTAATCACAAAACCAAACTAATTCAATCACCAATTGGGGGAATTCCTTACTTTATTTAAAGTTAATTTAAATTTTATACAAAAAAGCATGGATTAACCCTTAGCGAGAACACAAAGCAAAAAGCCCACTCTTTTCAGAATGGGCTTTGGTGTTTAAAATAAACAAAGCTAAATTGCAGCGGTAATTATTTTAATAAACGTAAACAGCACCAGCAAGGCTAGCAGTACCAACATCCCCATCTATTTCTGAGCCATCGGTAATAATACCAGTTGCACTATTATCTTCAAAAGGAACGCCTACCGCTAACGTTGCACCATCATTACTTAATGCAACGCTTGTTCCAAAGGCATCCTGAACTTCTGCATTAGAGGCTTTTACATAAGCCGTTTGTACCCAAGTGTTATCACTATTACTAAATAGGTATGCAGCACCCGAATTAACCGCTGTTCCGTAACCAGTTCCGTCGATAATAACACCTTCAGCACTACCGCCCTCATAAAGGGCACCTACAACTAACGTATTACCATCACCACTTAACGCGACACTATGACCAAAATAATGAAAAACATCTGCATTGGAGGCTTTTACATAAGCAGTTTGTGTCCAGGTTCCACTACTGCCACTGAATAAATACACCGCGCCAGAGGATGAAGCCGCCCCTTCATCCCCTCCTCCGTTAGTGGGGCTTTCTGAGCCATCAGTAATAATACCAGTTGCACCGTTATCTTCACCTTTAGCACCTACCGCTAACGTATTACCATCACCACTGAGCGCAATACTGTAACCAAAATCATCCAGTTCTCCTGTATTAGAGGCTTTTACATAAGCTGTTTGCGCCCAAACACCAGCAGTATTATTGAATAAATATACAGCACCTGCGTTAGAAATCGTACTAACATCGCCACCTCCAGGAGTAGATAAACTTTCTGAACCATCGGTAATAACACCGGTTGCACTATTACCTTCGTAATCGCTACTGACAGCTAACGTAGCACCATCACTACTAAGCGCAACGTTAGAGCCAAAACGATCGTACGCTCCTGTATTGGAGGCTTTTACATACGCCGTTTGCCCCCAAACACCACCACTATTACTGAATAAGTATACAGCACCTGAGCCATAAGCAGTGTCAACATCTGTCACTTCTGACCCATCGGTAATAACACCAGTTACACTATTACCTTCACTTTCAGCCCCCACGGCCAACATAGTCCCGTCACCACTAAGTGAAACACTAGAACCGAAATTATCACCGACTCCTGTATTAGAGGCTTTTATATAAGTCGTTTGCGACCAAGTGCCACTGCTATTACTGAATAAATATACGGCACCTGCGCCACTAGCCGTACTAACATCACCACCTCCAGAAGTAGATAAACTTTCTGAGCCATCAGTAATAATACCGGTTGCACCGTTATCTTCATTTCTAGCCCCCACCGCTAACGTTGCACCATCATCACTCAATGTAATACTATACCCAAAGCCATCACTAGCTTCTGCATTAGAGGCTTTTACATAAGCGGTTTGTAACCATTTACCACTGTTATTACTAAATAAGTACACTGCACCTGAATTTGAGGCCACCCCCTCATCACTCCCTCCGTTAGCGGGGCTTTCTGATCCATCAGTAATAACACCGGTTGCACTGTTGTCTTCTTCATAAGCACTAACAGCTAACGTATGACCGTCACCACTAATAGCAAGGCTATAACCAAACTTATCATAGTCTTCCGCATTCGACGCCTTAAAATAACCAATCATCTTGGTCACTTCATCTGTACTTACATTAGCTTCAGAAGAGGCTTCAAATTCACCACCAGATGACGCTAAAATAAAATAATCGGTTGATAAGGCGCTCACTAAGCTGTTTACCGTAACATCCACGGTTAATTCATCAGTTACTGAGGTTAATTCATTACAGTTATTAGTTTGGCTAATGTCTTTTTCACACACAGTGTAAGTTATAGTTTCACTAACACTTTCAGCAGCAGAGTCCCACGTTAAGGTCATTTGCTTTATATCACCTGATGCAGCATCAATACCGCCAAGGTTAAATGAAGTTAACGCAATATTGTTTATTGTAAGTTCCACTGTACTTGATGAGGCATTATCTACACTATCTGTTGCGGTTATCGTAAAGCTGTAACTGCTTTGAGCTTCAAAATCTGGGTTATCCGTTAATGTCACCGCACCTGTGCTGTCATCAAAAGTAAACGAAGCGCTATCCGTACCAGAGAATGTAAACGTTGCTGCACTGTCATCAGATGTGACTGTGTAAACAACTTGCCCTGCACCGCTGTTTTCATCTATTGCCGTTGCTGTGCTTGATGTAATAACAGGCGCGGTTTTGTCATTGATTGTAAGCGTGATTGTGATAGAAGCGCTATTACCTGCTGAGTCTGTTGCGGTTACCGTTAAGCTATAACTGCTTTGAGTGGTAAAGCTTGGGTTATCCGTTAATGTTACTGCACCTGTGCGGTCATCAATGGTAAATGCAGAACTATCCGCGCCCGATAATGTATACGATGCTGCACTGTCATCTGACGTTGCCGTATAAACAACTTGCCCTGCACCGCTGTTTTCATCTATTGCCGTAGCCGCTGTTCCAGATGTAATGGTTGGCGCGGTTTTGTCATTGATTGTAAGCGTGATTGTGATTGAAGCACCATTGCCTGCCACATCGGTTGCGGTTACCGTAAAGCTATAACTGCTTTGAGTGGTAAAGCTTGGGTTATCCGTTAATGTTACTGCACCTGTGCGGTCATCAATGGTAAACGAAGCACTGTCTGTACCGGATAAGCTATAGGTAGCCGTACTGTCATCTGAGGTTGCCGTGTAAACAACTTGCCCTACACCACTGTTTTCATCAATAGAGACCGTTGCACTTGATGTAATAACAGGCGCGGTTTTGTCATTGATTGTAAGCGTAATTGTGATTGAAGCGCTATTACCTGCTGAGTCTGTTGCGGTTAACGTTAAACTATAACTACTTTGAGTGGTAAAATCAGGTAGGCTGATAAGTGTTATTTCACCAGTGTTCGCATTAATAGCAAACAAGTCACTAGCATCCCCAGATAAACTATAGGTTGCAGTGCTGTCATCTGAGGTTAGCGTATAAATAACTTGCCCTACTGTCGCCGTTTCATCAATATCTGCGAAGGTAATACCAGATGTGATGGTTGGAGCGGTTGTGTCATCTTCTGGTGTTTCAACAATGACTTCGATATCTTCAGGATCTTCTGGCGAGTCATTACCACAAGCCGTTAAAGTAAAAGTGAGCGCAATGGCAACAAATAAGCGTTTTCTGTTACGAAATAAGCTAAGTACATCAAAGCGAACTGACCTATAGATATTTAAATAAGTTAAATACATATTGAATTCCGTTAATTAAGTTAAAGTTAAATATGATCACTTAGCAGCATAAAGTAGGGATTTATTACTCTAAAAAGCTACTATAGAGTCTCAACCACATGTTTTAGCACGCCCCCAATTATCCCACTATCCAAAAATCGTAAAACTAATAAACGTTCAGAATTAATAAGGACTCTTTGCTTAAATTTGTTGGAATAAAGCAACAGCCTGTTTGTGTACTCCTTTGTGCTTAAAGCAAGATGAATTGTTAAAAATAAGATTGGCGAGGTCATTCAGTTCAAACTCAAATTGGACTGAAATTAAACTTTCTCGGGACTTTATTGACTGGTGTATTAAAGGTGTATTTTTAACCCTAAGGTTTGGTTTATTGGTTTATTGGTTTATCGTATTTTGTAACGTAGTAGAAGGGAGTTCACCAAATAGGCGCTGATAATCATTAGCAAAACGACCTAAGTGCCAAAACTGCCAATTCATTGCTACTTGAGTCACAGTAAGTGGTTTGGCGTCTAGGCTTTTCAATTGAGCCCTAGCTCGGTTTAACCGCAAATTATAAAGGTAAACATTTGGCGTAAATCCTAATATTCTCTTAAAGCTATATTGCAAATTGCTCTGGCTTATATTTAATGCCACACATATATCTACAATACTTGGACAAACCCCACTTTCCATAACCTCATCAATATAACTAAGAGCTTTACTGACTCGCTTTCTGGCACGGCATCTAGCATTTAAATCAAGCTGAACGTCATGATTAATCGATTGAGCATCTAACGCTAATAATAACTTATCCATAATTAATGAATCAGGAAGTTGGTGACTTGTTGATCCTTCAGTATAAGCACCGTATAACGAGGATGAATAGAGATCATTCACGTAACATTCCAAAGACTTTCGAAATGGCGTATCAAAAATAAGGGCATCACTAGGTTCTACTTCCCAGTACTCTGGAGATACAGCCCTTGCTCGTTCAAGAAATTGAGCTTGTTCTAGTCGGAAATAAACAGTTTCAACATCAGCAGCTACCTGAATGTCAATTTCACTATTGCTCGGGATAAAGAATAGAGAATTCTCGTGCGAATGATGTTCTGAAAGTCTAAGCTTGGCTTTTAATGAACGGGCAAAAGAAACCGTACAATATGGCTCGGCCATTATTCCCCGCTTATGCACCATGCAATTTTGCTGTTCAAAACATACACGAGTATTATGTACTTGCATTTCACGCAATTGCCCTTTGAATACTCCAGTAGACAGCTGAATAATTTCAAGATCTGTCCAGTTCTGTGCCGACTGCTGCTCAGACACATCAAATAAAGTCTGTTCGCTAAGAATAGCGCTTTGTTTAGCCATAATAATTACCAGCACATAGTTTCATAATAATTCCTGATCCTATCCATTAACCCACCATACTGTGATTTATCTACAGCATTGTTTAAAAAACAACCTAATTCATAAAAAGATATCAAACCAACCATTCATTAATGCTGTGCATTAAAAACCTACCAATTAAAATCTGGATTAATTGAGTAGGACATAATTTACAGAAAATTTAACCAAAGCGTTATCAACCAAAAGGTTGATTTTATTTTGAAATTTAATAGGTTATATTTACAGTTATGCAATTAGGGGCAATGGGATTTGTTTCAAAATCGTCTAATGGTAAACAAATACAGTAAGCCATTGAGTGTTTAGATTGCTTGATTTGACCACTTCGATTTACAGTTTGTCTGCCTTTGATCTTTCCTTTAAAAATAACAGGCTAACGGATTACTCCGATCTATTTTTCCTCATATCGGATTTAAGACATGAGGTGGCTTGTTGGTATAAATGGGTAATTGACGGCCAATGGTCATGAACGATTGAATAAAAGTTAGTCAACATGACTCGCCAAAAAAAACCCAACCTAACGCTAACGCACGTCTAAACCGAGGTGTTTTAAATCTGCCATTTTGTAGCTATTATTTAACTGAAAGCCCCTAAAGGTGATTTCCCCACCCTTCTTTAAATAACAATCTAAGACTGTAGTATTAAGTTGTATTGATTAAACTAACTCTGATTTTTCTTGGTCTAAGCACCGCAATATCTGAAAAGTAAATTCAAATATATCGATATAATTACAAATAAAAAAATGGCGTTTAAGTTACCTTAAACGCCGTTTGTTTTTATTTTGTTACTTATTTGTTATTAACGAACAACACTACTGCGAAATTAGTTATTTATCGCATTAGATGTAGGTTTAACTCTACGTATTAATAACAATATCAAGAAACCAAACAAGCCCATTATTGGCATACTGCCACCTGGAGTTTTGGCTTCTATTATTACTTTTTTAAATACTGAATCAAATGTTGTAGTTACGTTAGTGTTTTGGCTGTTTTCACCCATCCCCACAATACCCGTTACTATTGCACCATCAATATTTTCACTGCCAACTAAAGCTAACGTAATGGTAACCGACTCTCCAGCGTCAAGATTGGCAGTCGTACAGGTTAGTTCAGTGTCAATTAACTCACAGCTAGTTGGCATTTCTGATACTTCTACGCCGCTTGGTATCGTAGTGACTACCTGTACGTTTTCAGCAACTAAATCACCATTGTTTGTTAAGGTTATCTCATAAGTCATTTCATACGATGTATTACTAACACTTGTTACTACAACACTAACACTTACATCTGACGCAGGTGTAGTTGGCGTCTCACTTGAAGCAGTAACTTCAATATCAAACGCTGGCAAACTTGCGCTGGCGCCTGCACTGTCTGTTACTGTAATAACAATACCTGTTGTTGTGCCAACATCGCTGTTAGCTGGCGTACCCGTAAGCGCACCTGTTGTTGCACTAAAGCTTGCCCAGCTAGGTTGGTTAGCGATACTAAAGGTTTGTGTATCACCTGTATCAACATCTACTGCTGTAGGTATAAAGCTGTAGTTTGCATCTTCGGCAACTGTGGTTGCAGGCGTACCTGTGATACTTGGTGCATCATTGGTGTTAGTTACTGTAATGGTAAATGCCGCTAAACTTGCGCTGGCGCCTGCACTGTCGGTTACTGTGATAACAATACCTGTTGTT
>JAWUWS010000101.1:0-8906 GCA_034111705.1 Psychrosphaera sp. | reverse complement strand
CACTTCATGGATGAAGGGATGCCATCAATACAGGGATGTATTATTGAAGGCCGCCATGGATGTACTCGCTTAGGTTGTCTGTCTCTTCGTAAAAGCTAAAACTGACAACCTGCGCCGTCAAGGTGAAATCTTAAAGTTAAGACAAATACGATGATAAAGTTCATACTCCCAATTAGAGAACTAAGCCTTGCCTTTGATCTTAAAAAAAACAAAACCACCAACCCGCGCGCCTCTATGACGGCGGATTTATATAATCCTTTATTTTGGTTCTTATTGTTGCAAGTTCGGTGTCTTCTTGAGGAAATAATGCGAGTAGCGCTTCAAAAGAATACCACTTGGTTTGCTTAACCGTTTTACTAAGCAAGTTAGATTCTTCACTTGTTAAACCCAGAATTTGTTTTAAAAACAGAGTGGCTGGCATACATTTCCTTAAAGTAAAAGATTAGCTACAAGCAAAATAACGCAATAGTTAATCGACAAAATACGCCGTTTTAAATGCATTGGTTATCTAACTAAACTAGTTATGAATTAATACTTTAGTTTTAAAGTTCAAATTTTTCAATTCGGTACAAAAACTGTTTATACCCCATACCTAACAATTTGGCGGCTTTGGTTTTGTTGTTTTTGGTTTTGAGTAGGGCTTGTTGTAACGCTTGTTTTTCAAAGTCATCCCAGTTCATGCCGTTATCTGGAATAATAAACTCGCCGCTGTGTTGAACTTCACCTGTATTTTCGCCTGTATTCGTTGCACTCGCACTTGTTAAGTCTTGTTTGCTTAGCTCTTGATTACTTAGCTCGTCAATCAACTCTTGTTCGTCACCTAACAATACAAAGCGTTCTAATTTGTTGCTGAGTTCGCGCACGTTACCAGGCCAGTCATGATCAAGTAACAGCTTTTTGCTTGGAGCTGATAACTTGGCAGATTGACCACCGTATTGATTTTCAAACTTATTAATAAAGTGCTGAATAAGCTTTGGTATATCTTCTGGACGTTCTTTTAAAGAAGGCATTCTCAATGGCACAACATTGAGACGGTAATATAAATCTTCTCTAAATTCTTGTTTGTTTATTTGTGATGGTATGTCTCTGTGCGTAGCGGCGATAATCCGTGCATCAACTTGTATTTCGTCGTTGGAGCCTAAACGAGTGATCACGCCTTCTTGTAAAAAACGCAGTAATTTGGCTTGTAATAAAATAGGCAGTTCGCCAATTTCATCTAAAAAGAGAGTACCTTGGTGTGCCGCTTCAATCTTGCCAATTTTTTGAGTGATGGCGCCAGTAAACGCACCTTTTTCTGCACCAAAAAGTTCAGCTTCTGCTAACGACTCTGGAATAGCACCACAGTTGATGGCAATAAAGCTGTTATTTTTTCTGTCAGACAGTTGATGTAGTGCTCTTGCTGCCAATTCTTTACCTGTGCCACTTTCTCCTGTGATCATGACCGTTGCGTTGGTATTTGATACACGTTTAATACGCTCATACACATGTTGCATACAAGGTGCATTACCAACTAAATCAACCATACTTTGTTGTTCAGTTAACTGTTTTTCTAATGACTTATTTTGCGCTCGTAATGACTTTGCGGTATTGGCTTTTGAAATCGCTAATAACAATTCTTGCGATTGAAACGGTTTACTTAAATAGTCATCCGCGCCTTTTTCAATAGCTTCTATCGCGTGTTTAACAGAGCCATAAGCGGTAGCAACCACAAAGCCAATATTGAGGGAATTGTTTCTTACGTATTCCAGTAATGAAATCCCCGTTAGTGTGCCTAATTTCCAATCTGAAAAAACAACGTCTGGTAATGTATTCTTTTGCGCTAACTCTTTTAAGGTGACAATAGCGCTTTCAACGCTGTCCGCTTGGGTTACTTTTATGTCATTTACTTCTAAGATCCCAGCGATGAGTTCTCTTTGATCTTGTTCATCTTCTACTAATAAAATATGCATGAATTCTCTATCCTACTTTGTGACACGAGGAAGTGTGCATGTTGCTGTTACACCAAAAACTTCATCATCTTTTATATTGTTTTTTACTGTTAAGGTTCCGTCATAGTACAACTCAACAAGACGTTTACTTATATAAAGTCCCATTCCAGCACCTTCTGCTTTGCTAGAACAATGAGCAGTAAATAGCTTAGGTTCGATACTTTTATCAATTCCTGACCCAAGGTCAGTTATTGATATGACCGCAAGTTCATTTTCCTTCTTTGTCTTTATAAATAAGGTAATTAGCTCATTATTATTTAATGTGTTGTCTTTTGAATTTGTATTTAGACTTGCTTCATAAGCATTGAATAGTAGAGTGTGTAAAATGGATCTGAATTCACTTTCAGCCCCAACTATTGTTATTTTATCGTCCAACTCTAATTCAATATGTAATTTCCCTTTAGATGCATCGTGAGTCTGTTTTAATTCTAAAACGACGTCATTAATTAATGCTGTTAATAACAAGGTTTGATTTCTTTCTAACCCGTCAGAGGTAATGGTTAATAACGCATTAATGTTCTTATCTAATTGGACTATTTTACTTTGTATTTGATTAAATAGTTTTTGCTTATTGGCCTCTGATAATTGACTGTTTTGTAATTGCTCAATAGCTAATCCAATAGTGTGCATTGGGTTTCTTAATGCATGGGCGATACCTTTGCTGACATCGCTAATTTCAGTCAAGTGGTTTTGTTGTTGTAGCTTAGATTCTGCGTCTGACAATTTTACGAGTTGATTGCTCATGGTATTAAAACGCTGAATAGTTTGACTCACTTCCGTCACACCTTGAGGTGTAACTTGAACGCCAAATTTACCTTCTTCTAATTGTTTAAAACCGTTAATTAGTTCCTGCATAGGTTTGCTAAAACGTTTACTTAGCCAAAATACTAAAAATATTGATATCAACGTAGTGAAAATTATCACTAAAGTGACATAGTTAAATAATTGGGATATTTGCGATTTACGTTTGTTGATCCCCTGATTAGGATCATGCTTCCTAATTGTCTTGGCATGCCATACTTTTTTAGTGCCGTCTTCTAAGGTGGTTTCAATTTTTATATTGTCATCTTCAATACCAATATTTTTCATGTTTTCAATTTGTTTTGCTAAATGACGTTTGAGTAATTTATTTGGGTGAGGCTGTTTGATATTTAGTTTAATTCTGTAACCGTTTTCAGTTATTTCTATAGAGTGCATTTTTTGAGATTTTAGCTCTTGAGCTAGTAATAATAATCTGTGTTTTATTTCTGTAGGTACTTGCGATACCGCCATTTTTAATTTATCTGGCGTATTGAGTATTTCTGCTGGTAGTTCAAGTTTGATGTTAAAACTTGGTTTTTTCTTTTTATTAATTTGGACATGTAAAAGGTTAATAAATAAAGGATCGTCATGCTCAGGAATGTAGGTAAGAATATCCAGTTTTGTTTTGAGTTTCGTTTCTGATTCGGGGGTAAACTCAGTTGTTAGTTCTTCATTTTCGATGCTATCGATAGTGTATTTTAATATCCTATCGGCAAAAGCTTTGCCTCTGCGTTCAATTTCATCATCTACGTTATTTTTAAAATGAAACAACAAAGCAACCTGTGCAATAGCTATGACAAGCACAAGTCCTGTGATCAACAAAAAAAGGTGACGTCTTATACTCATATTGAAAAGGGTCTCATTATTGAATGGTTAGTACGGGTATTTAGGCAATCTTTATTCCACTATAAAAACACTAATAAAATCAATGTTATAGTTGTTTTTATAGTCAGTGTTTAGGTAGATTGTAAACCATTAATGCTGTAATGAGGAATGTTTATCCTGATATCGGGACTTATTCTGACAAGTGCAGGCTTGTTTTTAGGTGTTTAATCTTAACTTGTTGAATTATATGGTTAATTTTTTGTGGCACGTTAGTTGAGTTATCTAGGTTAGTTTTACCAATATGCTTTAAAACAGGAGAGCTAGAATGAAAAACTTAAAACTAAATGTATTAGCTGCATCTATTATCTTAGGCTCAGCACTTGTAACTGGTCACGCTTGGGCTGGCCAAGGTGATAAAACTAAAGAAAAGCCAAGCCGTCAAATGATTAAGGTTATGGCAAAAGACGGATCTGATGTAAGAGTAATGGTTGGAAAAAATCGTGATAAAAACACATACACGTTTACAGCTAAAGAGTTAAAGAACACAGACAAGGTAGCAGCTAAGTTAAGTAACTTAGATAAAGCGACGTCAAAAAAGGTGTTAGATTTATTAGCCCAATTAAATAAGCACGACGCTAAAATGATTGAGTTGAAAGACATGGACATTAAACATGGTAAGTCTGAATCAAAAATCTTTATGGTAAGAACTGGAAATACTGAAGGTGAAATGCATATAGAGATTGATGTTGAAGGTAATGGTAAATTCCATGAAAGTCGTTTACGTCAATTTGTTTTTGCCGACAGAGAAGAAGGCTCTAAAGGCAAGGCTGATGGGAAACATGAGCGCAAGCATAAAGCAAAACATAAAGGTATGAAGGCTAATACGGATAGAGATATGGAAGGCGATAAGAAGAGTAAACCTCGAGATATTGCTAAAGCGCTGACAAAAATGATAAAAAAATCAGAATTAACTGCTGAGCAAGTTACTGAACTTAAAGCGCTTTTAGATAGTAAAAATAAATAGTCATAAACTCCCGACTTATGATTAGATGTTGTAGATAAAAGGCTTTTTAATTAAGGCCTTTTTTATACGTGCTTTTTAATATAATTGTAGGCTAGGTTTATATTTTGAAATATTTGATTATTACCACCTTTATCAGGGTGGTGTGTATTGCATAATTTGATGTATTGTCGTTTAAGTGAGGCTTTTGTCGGCAGCGCGTCTAATTCTAAAATAGACAGTGATTTGGTTAAGTTACCCTCAGACAATTGTATTGATGATTGAGAAAACATGGTTTTCCAAAACGAGTCAATTAAGTCGTTTACGTTGGCCTGCGTGGTTTGTTCAAAGTTATCCCAGTCTAAATAATAACTTCTTAATTTCTCAATTGCTTGTTGCTCGTTAGGTGAAGCTTGGACTTGTGTATTTTGTTTATCGAGTTTTTGCCCTGAAAGAGAAGGTGATGATGAAAAGGAAATATAAGATATTCTGGATGAAATAATATCAATGTCATATTGATTGTGTTCCAACCCTATATCGCGCAAACGATACAGGGCATTGAATATAACAAAATGGGTTTGAAATAAAGTAAGGCTGTCTACCATTACTTGGTCATTAAAAAAATGATATGGGGCGGATTTAAACTTAGTGACTATCTCAAATTCACTAATGGGCCCTTTATTAATAATTTCAAGGAGTGCTTGATCTAAAGCTAGGTTTTCTACTGTCAAATCATCCAAACTTAACTCCTTTACTATGAAAGCTTCCAAGCTAAACCGCTCTAAAGTATGTGTTACGCTTCATACTCTAGTGGGTCGGTTACATTGTTTTTCTCAAACGCTTCTAAACGTTCCTGGCATGCGCCACACTTCCCACATGCTTTTTCACGGCCGTTATAACAAGTCCATGTCTTGTTGTAATCCAAGTTCATTTTAATACCGTCGGCTAAAATCTCTATTTTGTCGTTATGCAAATAAGGCACAATAATATCAATCGCGTCGTAATTAGCGATAGCGCAAACATCTTGCATGCGTTTAACAAACTCTGGACGACAATCTGGGTAAATAGCATGGTCGCCAGAATGAGCACCATAAAACACTTTGCTAGCTTTTAAACTAACGGCATAACCGACAGCAAGGCTTAATAAGATCATATTACGGTTTGGCACTACGGTACTTTGCATTGACTCTGCTTCGTAGTGGCCTTCAGGTATGTCTATATTGTCGGTTAATGATGACCCAGCAATGATTGAATTAATTGCACTTATATCAACAATTTTATGGTGTACATTTAATTCATCACAAGCACGTTGCGCGTATTGAATTTCTTTTACATGACGTTGACCATAATCAAAGGTTAGGGCATGTACATCGTAACCTTGTTTTAAGGCATGGTTTAAAACGGTATAAGAGTCCATACCACCAGAAAATATAACAACAACTTTCTCAGACATTAATATTTACCTATAAATTAATTGCGAAATGTTTAAATAATATTTGTTACAATCGCAAAAATTGATGAACACAATATGTTTAGGTGTTCATATTACACAGAATTAATGAATGTTAATTCAATATCAGTTTAGAAGAAAGTTAACTTTGATCAGGTATCGATAATCGAGCTATGAGTAAATATAAAATAAATGAGATATTCGAAACCATCCAAGGTGAGGGGCAATATACAGGCACAGCATCTATATTTGTTCGTTTGCAGGGTTGTCCTGTAGGGTGTTCTTGGTGTGATACCAAACAAACATGGGAACAATTGGAGCAAGATAAACAATCCTTGTCTAATATCATAATTAAAACGTCAGACGATCCTACTTGGTGTGAAGTTGATGAAACAACAATTCTTAATACGTTTGCAGAGCAAGGTTATCGCGCCAAACATGTTGTGATCACAGGTGGTGAGCCTTGTATGTTTGATTTAAACCCTTTGTGTGACATTCTTCATGGCAAAGGATATACCACTCAAATAGAAACCAGTGGTACGTTTGAAGTACAGGCACCAGAGCAAACGTGGGTAACGGTATCGCCAAAAATAAATATGAAAGGCGGATACAAAGTTTTGGCATCTTGTATGCAAAGAGCGAATGAAATAAAACATCCAATCGCAAGACAAGTACATGTTGATGAGTTGGAACAATTATTAATAGATGCGCCTGTTAAGGACAATACGCTTATTTATTTACAACCTATTAGTCAGAAAATATCAGCAACTGAATTAGCTATTGAAACATGCAAAGAAAAAAACTGGCGTTTGTCAGTGCAAGTGCATAAATATATTGGCATAAGTTAGCTAACTGAGAAATCTGAGAGGAAAATTAAAAATGCATACAAAAGTCACTGAGTTTTTTCAACAATATGCTGTGGCAATGCAAGATAAAGAATTAGCGCTGTTAAAGTCGATTTATCGATTACCTTTTATTATTGTGCAGGATGAACTTAAAAGTGTAATTTCTTTTGAGCAAAAATTAGAATCAAATCTAACAAAAGTGTTGGGGACGTTTGAACAACTCGGAATTACAAATATAAAAGCGAAAGTAAAAAAAGCGATTCATTTATCTAATGATATACATTTTGCTAACGTTAATTGGACATTTGAAAATGAACAAGGTGAAGTGCAAATTACGTACAATACCTCTTATATGCTAAGTCTTACGGAAGAATGTATTAAAGTGATTACTGTGATCATCGATGACGAAAACGATACGTACCTTCAGTTAATCGATTAACTATTGAGTTACAAGTTCTAGTTTGTTGTCGTAGAAGCCTTGTAGTGAATTCAAATTAAAAAAGCCATTTTATTTAAAATGGCTTTTTATTATTTTGAAATGACACAATGAACTAATGGTTTATGCTTTTAATGTCGCTATTTTCATGGATGCAATGAAGTTACTTAACTCCTCTAACATTAACTCTTTGTCTAATAAATTACGCTCAATAATATTCACCACTGCAGAGCCTGAGATTGCGCCTGCTGCACCTGATTTAATAGCCGATTTAACTTGCTCAGGATTAGAAATACCAAAGCCTAAAATAGCTGGTGCTGCGTGATAACTAGCTAGCTTATTGATCATAATATCCGCAGGCATATTGGCTTTTGTTTCTGCGCCTGTTACGCCAGCTCGGCTTAATAGGTAAGTATAACCTTCGCTATACTCTGCTACTTTTTCTAACATTGAGTCATCAATAGTCGGTGGCACAATAAATACGGCATCAACATTTGCTTGTTTGGCTGCGGCTCTAAATCGCTCACTTTCTCTTACTGGTACATCTGCAACTAAAACAGAATCAATCCCCGCTTGTGCACATAAGTTGTAAAAGTTTTGAATTCCTTTGGCAATAACCAAGTTACTGTATAACAGTAAACCAATAGGTGTTTTGGGGAATTCTTGTCGGATTTTAGCTACCAAGTCTAAACACGCTTGAGTGGATATGTCTTGGTCTAATGCTCTAATATTAGCAGCTTGAATAGTAGGGCCGTCGGCGATTGGGTCTGAAAAAGGAATACCTAATTCAAGTGCATCAGCACCGGACTCAATCAAGGTTTTTATAATTTGATAACTAGTGTCTAAGTCAGGATCACCAACGGTCACAAAAGGAATGAATGCGCCTTGATTTTTCTCATTTAATGTTTGAAATAATGCATTGTAACGGCTCATTATTTTGGCTCCTTCTGTGCTGAACTTGTATTATTATCAACGGAAAACTTTTCAGCTAAAATAGAATGTACGTGAGTTAAATCTTTATCACCACGGCCGGATAGATTAACTAAAATGATCTGCTCTTTTTCAGGTGATTGTTTTGCCAGCTTTAATGCGTGGGCTAGTGCATGAGATGACTCAAGAGCTGGAATAATACCTTCTTGTTTTGCTAAAATTTGAAACGCATCAATGGCTTCATCATCATTGATTGCAACGTAATCCGCTCGACCAATCGCTTTTAAATGCGCATGTTGTGGACCAACGGCAGGATAATCTAATCCTGCTGAAATAGAATAAGACTCTTCTATTTGGCCATCTTTGTTTTGCATTATATGCGTATAAGCACCGTGTAATATGCCTTTTGAGTCTATACCTTGGTCAATAACGGCTAATGCTGCGCCGTGTTCGCCAGTTTCTAAGCCGTGACCTCCGGGTTCAACACCAATAAGCTCAACGCCTTGTTCTTTAATAAAGTCGTTAAACATGCCAATGGCGTTAGAGCCGCCACCAACACAAGCGATTACTTTATCTGGCAATCTGCCTTCAGCTTTTAGCACTTGTTGTTTGGCTTCTTCACCGATCATTT
>JAWUWS010000100.1:0-12821 GCA_034111705.1 Psychrosphaera sp. | reverse complement strand
TGGTGCTCGTCATAGTGTAGGTACTGGTGTTATGGGTGGCATGATGGCTGCGACATTCTTAGCGATATTCTTTGTTCCATTATTCTTCTTCTGGTTAACTGAACGTAAAATGACAGAAAAACGTTCAAAAGCAGAACTTGCAGAAGAAATTACAGAGAATCACAAAAAAGAACATGTGAAAACAGAAGAAGGTTTAGTGTAAACCTAAGATGTAAATAACATTTTATATAGGGAGCTTTAATAGCTCCCTTTTTTGTGTAAGTGATTCATACATATTTATTTACAATCTTATCGTCTATTGCGTTAGATTAGTTTAAACAAACCACCATATATTTGTTAAGCTATTTGAAGTTAAAAGAATATTCAAAAGGAAATTTAGTAATGAAAGATGATTTAAAAGGTTTGTGTTTATTCTTAGGAATGTTGAGTTTAGGTTATATGATGTTATTAGTGGCTGTCGCAATTTTTACTGGCGCTAAAATATACAAAGGCATTTTTCTAATTGGCTTAGTTACCGCTACATTAATTACTTTAGGTTTAAACAAACAGGTTAAAAGTCGTATTATTGATTTTACAAAGTCGATTTCTATCAGATAGTTATACGAACTAAGCATGCTAATAACAAATAAAAAGGAGCTTTCGCTTCTTTTTTATTATCCATACCTCTTTGCTTTAGTTTTATATAAAACTATTCACTTTATTTTAAACTTGCTTATAAGATTGAACAGCTAAATAATTAGACACTTTTTTATCTTTAGATAGGGTAATAGCAGGATCATCTTTAATTTTTAATGTAACAGTATTTTCTTCAAGATTTGATGCAGCCTTAGTGATTTTGATCACATTTTCTAAAGCTTTTAAATCTAAGTACTCTGTGTTTTCTTTAAAGTTGGACTTAGTTAGTAACTCATCCCCTTCTTTTTTGATGTTTTTATGCATTATGGATTCATTGCTAAATACGCTGTAATTAGACAATTCATCACGTTCATTAAAGTCAGCAGTTAACAACTGTTCCCAATGATAATCTTTAGAGTGAGTTCTAGAGTCTAAACTATTTGGAACATAACTGGTTACTCTGCTTTCTACATCTAATTATTTCGCTTGTGTTAGGTGTTTACTTTGGTGAAGCCACTCCACATTTGTTTCCTGTGACATATCAATATCCGTTTTATAGGATTTGGCTGCAGTATGATTATTTACCGATAAGTTAAATTGATGATCAGCTAATGAATTAAATTTCTTTAAGGACGTTAAAGGTACTTTGGTTTCAAAATCAAATAATTGATCATTTGCCGATTTAATTATATTTGCACGCTCATTTAACTCTTTTGTTGTTTCATCATCTGGGTCTTCATTATTTGTGAATAACTCAGAGTAGTTATCTAAAAAATAATTATTTAAACCACTATGACCAACTTTATTGCCATTACTCTCGCTGAGGATCTGGTTTAGCTGTTCCAGGTTTTTAGCTAATGCTTCTGCATCTTTAGTTTGATATAAGTCTGTGGTCAGAGAAAAATCGTAATTTAATCTTATCCCACCTAAGTTCATATTGGTTTCTAAAGTTTTTGTTTGAGGTTCATTGTCAATTTGATAACGATAAGATGCCGTATTCGAGTTCTCCTTCATATTAATCTCGAAACCACTTAATACACTGCTGTCAAAACTGTCTAAGCTAAATTTATCGACAAAAAAATTCTCGCCATTAAAAGCCATGGTATTAAAGTTATCTTCAATGTAAATAGAGGCTTTTTCATATAAGGTCTCAAGCGCTTTTTGCTCTTGCTCTGAAATATCGCCATCAACCATCACAAACAAATTATCATGGGCTGTAGCCGATTCTAAATATTCAAGATGAAGCTCCGGTTTTTGATATTTAATAAGTACCGTATCCCCTTCTTGGGTTGTGACTTCAAAAGTGAAATAGTTACTGTCCTTATCCATCGCTAATGTATGCAGTCTATTTATTTCGCCTTCAATGTAATACTCACTTTCGGCTAAATAGCTTTTAGCACTTTCACCTAATTGCCCTAAGTTTGTTAGGGCCTCTTTTACTTGGCTATGGGCATCTTTTGAGGTTGCAATGAATAATTTTGATAATTCAGCAATCTTATTTTTTTGTTGAAGAAAAATATCTGCCGATGTTGCTATCTGTACTTGTGCGGATTTTAAGTATTCTTCCTGTATATTTCTTTCTGACATATCTGTTTTAGAAAAATGTTCAGACACCGTGTGTTTTGAAAAAAGTTACTTTTAAAGGTATCTGAATCTAATAAAAACTTAGCTAACAGTTGCTCATGAGCCGCTTTAGAAAGAGACACGTTATCGTCTGACACATCAGCTATAACTTCACTAGTATTACCAGTGTTAGTACTAGAATTGCTACTAACACTAACATTCGTGCTTGTGTTATTTACAGAGCTTGATTGATTGGTATTACCACTAGTTATATTTATCATGATGATGTTTCTTTATCAGACAATTTATAAGACTGAACATCTAGATAAGCAGATGTTTTTTTACTATGAGAGATAGGAATAGGAGCGCCGTTGTCAATTCGTAGTACAACTTCGTTTTCTTCCTCACTTTGTGACGATTTAGTGAGCTTTATTGTATCTTTGAATACTTTTAACTCTAAATACTCTATGTTTTCTTTAAAGTCCGACTCCGTTAATTTTTCTTCCTTGAGGCCGGTGTCGTATTCAGTGATTTTATGCATGATAGATTCATCACTAAATATGCTGTAATTTGTGAGTTCGTCATACTCGTTAAAATTAGCGGTTAATAGCTGTTCCCAATGATAATCTTTAGTCTCGATCCTCTTATCTATATTATTGGGAAGTACAGAAGTCACTTCACTTTCAACATCTAGCTGTTTTTCTTGTGTCAGTTGTTTACTTTTATGTAACCAGTCAACATTCGTCTCCTGTGACATATCAAGATTTGTATTGTGGCTTTTCTTACTTGGCGTCCCTTCTAGTAAAGATAAATTAAATTGATAATCGCCTAATAAATTAAACTTCCTTAATGAAGTTGAAGGGAGTTCCTCTTCTAAACCGTACAATTGGCTATTAGCAGAATTAATTATGCTTGCTCGATCCGCCAACTGTCTTTTTGTCTCGTAATCGGGTTCATCTGTATTAGTAAATAAATCTGTATAATTTTGTATAATATAATCATGTAAACCATTGCGGCCTATTCGAGTATCGTGAGTATCACTGAGAACCTGTTTTAATTGTTTTACATTTTCAGCTAACGCTTCAGTATCTTTATTTTGATATAAGTCGGTTGTCAAAGAAAAGTTATAATTTAGGCCACCACCTGAGTTCATACCCGTTTGTAAGGTTTTGGTTTGAGCCTCATTGTCAATTTGATAACGATAGAAACCTGTTTTATACATCTGATTTGTGCGGATATCAAAGCCTGTTAACACACTACTGTCAAAACTAGTCAAATCAAACTTCTCTAAAGTAAACTGACTGCCTGTTTGTTGTGTCATTTCGTAGTTAGCTTCTATAAACTCTGATGCTTCAGCATACAAGGCTTCTAACGCCTTTTGTTCCTCAGCTGAAATATCACCATCTACCGTTATAGATAACTTATCAGACATTCTGTCAGGGCCTCCAAACAATGCCATTTCATAAGTTATAAGAACCGAATCACCTTCTTGTGTCATTGCTTCAAATGTAAAAGACTTGTTCATTTTTGGGGATTGTGAAGCAAGCTTCTCTAATTCATTGATCTGACCTTCAATATAAAACTCACTCTTTGATAAATACTCCTGTGACTCTTCATCTAATTGACCTAAATTAGCTAATATTTCTTTTACTTCAGAATGAGCCTCTTTTGAAGTGATGATCAATGGTTCTATTATTTCAGCAGGCTCTTCTTTGTATGAGCTAATGGTAAATGTTAATGTCGCTTGTTTAAGAAATTCATCTTGTACCGTACCATCAAGCGCTTTATTAGTATTGTATTGAGCCATGGCGTTTTTAACAATATTCGGCTCTAACAGGTGTTTTGCTAGTAACTGTGCGGTGTCTTGTTGAGATAAGGTTAATTTGTCAGTAGTTAACTTATCAGCTGCAACTTCAGATGGAGAAGTATGTTTTGTACTTTTAAGTTGGGTATTTGAAGTTACTTCTGAGGTAGAGCGATTAGCAATGCTTTTCGCCGATTGTGATTGTAATTGTGAGCCGATTGAATTCTGCACTTATCATTCCTTGAAAGTAAACACTTATTACTCAGTATCCTGATATCGGCTCCTATTAAAATTACTTTAATTTTGGTTCTTACACATCGACATCCGTGTCAATATTTAGGTTAAAAGTCAGTTCTAAAAATAAGTTTAAACTTTAAAGAAGTCGATATCAGAGTTCAACTTAACTGATAATTGTTGCAAATGGTTAGCTTGTTCAACACTATTTTCTAGAGACTCACTGGTTTCTGTAGACATATTTTCTAACTCAGACACCGACCCTTTAATATCTCCAATTGTCGACTCTTGCTTGCTGGTTAAGTTAACAACCTCTAGTACATTGTCCATTGAACTGTTCGCTTGTTGTTGTATTTGGTCTAACAATTCACTGGCTTCTCTTGTTAAAACTAACCCTCTTTCTACTTTAGGTACTGTTGTTTCCATTGCAGTAACCGACGCTTGCGTATTCGTTTGAACTTGAGAGATCATGGTTTCAATCTCCCCTGTTGCATCACCTGTACGCTTTGCTAATTGTCTTACTTCATCAGCAACTACCGCAAAGCCTCTACCTGCCTCACCAGCTCTGGCAGCTTCAATAGCGGCATTTAATGCAAGTAAATTAGTTTGATCTGAAATGGAGCGAATAACATTAAGAATAGTCCCAATCTCTTTTGCGGTTTCATCTAATAAGTTCACTTGTTGAACGGTATTAGCAACCGTATTAGAAATATCTTCAATTTCATTTGCTACTTTTAATACTGACTCTCTTCCAGACTTAGATAACTCTACCGTTTCTCTAGAGTTATTTTCAGTTTGATGCACAAGACTTACGATGGATTTTACTCTTTCCCCCATTTGTTGTAATGAGGAAACGACAAAAGAAGTATGTTTTATCTGCTTTTCAGCTAAATCTAATGAGCTTATAGAAGATTGAGTTACGGTTTCAGCCCGATCTAATAACTCTGATGAAGAATGCGTTATATTGTTTACAATATTCTTTAAGGTGCTCTGCATACTCACAATTGAGCCCATGATGCTATGTTCATAGTTAGTCGCTATTGCAGCAGTTAAATCACCTTGAGATATGTTTGATATAAAAAACTGAGCTTCTTTTGGCTCACCACCTACAGATTGCTCTATTCTTTTTAATATAAAAAACCCTAATCCAGCCCCTACAAGCAATGCTGCTAAAGTTAATACTATCATCCAGTTTTCAAAACCACTTGCTACCCTTCTAGCTTCTACAGTAGCCACTTGATTTAAACTTTCTTGATAATCGATAAATTCATTAATCGTATTTAACCAATTAATAAATGCAGGACGGGCTTTATTAAGTAATATTTGTTTTGCAGACTCTAAATTATTGTTTTGTGTTTGTTGAATAACTTCTTCTAATAATGCGACCGTATTCACTTCAATACTTTTAATACGCTTATAAATTTCACTTTCTTTTTGATTCATTGCCATATCAGCGGCAATCTCACGATCCAGAGCCTTTGCTGACTCTTGATAAAAGCCATCTAACTTCTTAATTAATTCTAAGGTATCGTCAAACTCACTTTTTGATTGAACTAGAACTACATCTCTTAACGCTATAGCTCTATCATGGACGCTACCTCTGAAGTTAATTGCATAACGTTGTTTTTTAGAATTTACATCCGTCATTTGAGTTAACGTATGATCTATTAAATTAACTTTAGAAATACCTATTACTGTTAAAATTACCATCATTAACAATAACGACCCGAAACCAACTATTAACCTCGTGCTCATTTTCATATATTAAGATACTCATATTTTACATTAAGGAACGCATACCGTGTTTTTATATATCGGATGTTATTACTAAACATTGAGCCAAATCGTTTAATTTTTTGACTCTAAAAACAACTCATTAAAGTTGATTTCTTATTAGACCTTGTTTTTACAAATTTAATTTCTGTATTCATATAGTTATAATATTTCTGGTTGAAATATCACTAATACCATCCTGATATCTAACAAAACAATTACGACCATTCGCTTTTGCTTGATACAAGGCTTTGTCTGCTTTATCCACCATGGCATCTTTAACAGATTGACTATTTATCGGTTCAAAATAATAACCAACAGAACAAGTAACATGGCCCTTATCATCGCTATTACTATGAGGTATATTTTGTGTTCGCCATTCCTCGATAATTTGCTGCGCTAGCTTTTCACACTCTTGTTCAGTGTTATTAGAAGTAACAACAACAAACTCTTCTCCACCATAACGAGCCACGATGTCATTTGTCCGCCGAAAAATCCGACTCAACATTTCAGCTTGCAGTTTAATAACTTTATCGCCTTGCAGATGTCCATACCCGTCGTTATATTTTTTAAACGAATCCAAATCTACAATAAACACACACATAGTATTACCGTTGCGTTTATTGAGTTCTAGCTGCTCGCTAAATCTAGCTTCATAAGTACCACGATTGTATATATTTGTTAGTTGATCAATTTGGCTTAGTCCTGTGAGCTTAGAATTCATCATTCTGAGTTTCTTCAAACCGCTTTCTATTTGATAAAGCCCTAACAAGCCCACAATCATAGAAGATGCCACAAAACATAAATTTATTAAGTTAGATACGCCATAAACTGGATAAGACAAAGTTAAAAAAGTATACCCAAGTAATGCAACAGCACATAAAATTGATGCACAATGAAAGCTTATCCTAAATACAAATAAGGCAAACAAGCTATAGATAATCGTGCCTTCATACGGGAAAGCAAAGCCATCCAGTTTCCAACATTGAACTATTAACCAGTAGTTACTGTAAATAAGCGTTAACATTACGCTACAGACTGTTAATTGGTGTATTTTTGAATAAAAAGGGAAAAAAGTAAGTAGAAAAAAAATAGTGCATATTGGAAGTTGCACAAACAAACGGGATGTAAAATAAACATCTTGTAAAGATTTAGGTAGTACCGATAGATCTGCAACAATAAAAGTACACAGCAAAAAAGTCCCTATTAGGCTTAACCATCTAATAATTTTTGGTTCTACAACTGTTACATCAGGGTCCATCTAAAGTGTTACCTCATCTACTTTCCTAAATTGAATCGTTAAACTAAGTCTTATACATTTTCTATTATGTAAACCCTAGTTAAAGCTTATACATTTTAATACGTTCATTAGCCAGACACGTGAAGCTTAGTGCGTATTTGTAACAAAAAAATGATATTCTTGATTATAAGCAATCAAACATTAACCCAGTATTCAGGGTATCAATATTACTCTTCTAACAAAGTCTGTAATAAGTCGTGAATTTCGGATTTCAATACTTTATCTTCAATTTTATTGGCGCTTATTTTTGCAGCTTGTAGATTTTTAATTGCAGCGTCTTTTTGTCCTAATTCAATTTGTAATGTCGCCATAGAAAAAGCAATCGACGACATATAATCTTTTGAATTAATCGCTACGGACTTTTCTAACGCTTTAGCATACCTAGCTACTGCATCGTCTAAATCTTCGGTAAAATCAGCTAACGTTTCCCACTGAACTGGATGGTCTTTATCTGTGTTTTCGTTATCAATACATATAGATTTCAGTTCGGTATAAAGTGACTCAAAGGCTGCGGCGTCTTCTTTTCTTACCGCTACCATAAGCTTCTCAGCTATGTCGTGAACAGATTTATATATCTGAGTATTCATCATTTTATTGATTCTCTTAATTATTCAGTTTGTTATAGCTCATATAATATTAATGAGGTTATAAGGATAGTTTAATACTAAACGGTTAATAACATTGTTAACGAATATACATTAGTGAAGATAATAATGCTTTGTTATTAACAATTTAATGGCCTTAATACTTTTGTACCTTTTTTGCATAAATAAAATTCATGTCTAAATGACAATAATTTTCAATACCATTTGCATTGGTTAAGTTTTATACTAAAGTATAATGTAAGAATAATTATTGAATTAAAAGTAGTAGTAATTATCTATGCCTCATAAAAAGTACGTCCATCGCCCAACAGTGATCAAAGATATCGCCATTCTAGTTGTCGTAAACTTAGCTCTATTGTTATTTTTTATCCAAATTGATATTTTAGAATGGGCTTATAACTTTTCTCGTCAACACGAAAGTTGGGAACTAGATGAGTGGTTTCCCCTAGGGATCACCGTTGCTGTGAGTTTATTAATATTTTCCTACCGACGCATTCAAGAGCTTGGCTTAATGGCTCAAACACTGGAGCAGATGTCTTTACTGGATTTATTATCTGGCTTAGCAAACCGCCGCGCAGGACAGATAAGCTTACTATCTTGGTGTGAACGAGCTGAAAAAAGCCGAAAAAGTTTTGTTGTTTACCAAATTAATCTCAATGAATTTTCACAAGTAAATAAACTATATGGTCAGTTAATTGGAGATGAGGTAATTAAAAATGTAGGGCAACGTTTAAATGCTGAAGTGACTAAGTCTGCTCAATTATTTCGCTGGCTAGACGATAATTTCCTTATTATCACAGCCCTGAATGAAATTGATACACCCAATCACTTTGCTTATCATTTACAACAGAGTATTAACAATAAAGTAATGCCATCTACCTTATCACTCTCCTGCTCTATTGGTTATGCAGTATGGAAAAGCGGACAAACGCCGGATGATATTTTGCATGACACCGAAAATGCCTTGATAGATGCAAAACGTTCTGATAAACAAAGAATAAAATCGAGCGCTAAAAGTACTTTAATCGCTTAATTAGAAGCACCTAAAGTATAATCAAAATATTTTCTGTGCTCCACGCCAGCTAAATTAGAATTAATTTTATTTGGATGTTTGTACTCTCTCCAACTTGCTACATTTCGTCCTACATTTAATTTAGGAAATTCTCTATTAACTTGAGTTTTCAATCCTAAAAACTGACTGACTTTCAACAAACTATCTTGTTCACTAACGTCAATTGATAACAAATCATTACGGTTTTTGAAATACTCACGAACCTCTTTTTCATGCCTGACATAACAATCAATCAATTCATTTTGTGTTAATGGTAATGACTCGGCAAATGTATGGTGAAAGCTGCGTTTTAAAATAGGATGGAATACACCTGTTTTTTTATCTAAACGCGGTGCCATTTTTTCAAGTAACATAGTAATTGAGGGTAACCATTTATCTAACTCTCTCGTTAAATAAATAAATTTAGAATTAGGAAATAACGTGTCTAAATGCTGATAATCGCTAAAACAAGGGGCATCAGATATAGCATCAGCCATTTCAAACGCTTTTTTCGTAAATGCGGTATGAGCCACAAACAAGCCCATCTCCAACAGTGCAACACTTATGCTGGTTGTGCCGGTTCTAGGCAGGCCAATTATAAAGATCTTAGACATCTGATAGCGCTCATATTCAAAAGGCCGACAGTATACGCACAACTACTGTACAGGTGGAGTAAAATTGATAGATTACTTGTCTATACACTAATTAAACTGTAGAGACGCAGACGAGTCTGTTGTTTCAATTAAATTGAGTGATAGTATGGGCATTATTATTTTTCATTAATGCATTGCCTACGTAAGTAATACTACTTATTAAACGACATGGGATGCATAACTATTATGGACAATGACTTTATGCGTCTATCTTTTAGCTTTTGGTTTAAATCAATAATTATCACTCTCATTCTTGGTACTGGCTGCGCCACTATTGCCAAAATAAACATAGATGAGGAGTTTGGCGTCGCGACTCATAAAAATAGAACCGCGACTCCTGAGAATATAACCTCGGCGTTTGAAAATACAACCTCTAGCCAAACAGATTCTGCAATAAGCATAGCTTTGCAACAAGAACATAGCTTTTATACTGAACACGCTAAACCAATAATAGAAAGCCGCTGTGTTGTTTGTCACGCCTGTTACGATGCCCCATGCCAGTTAAAAATGTCATCTCCTGAAGGGATTGAACGTGGAGCCAACAAAGAAGCTGTATACGAAGGCTCTCGTTTATTAGCTGCTCAACCTAATCGTCTATTTATAGATGCATTTGAAGTTAAACAATGGCGAGAACGCGCTTTTTTTCCTGTACTTAATGAACGTACACAAACCCCAAAAGCTAATACTCAAGCTTCTGTTATAGCTCGTATGTTAATGTTAAAAAAGCAACACCCTCTACCAGATAACAAAATATTAGACGCACGTTTCAATGGTAATTTAGTTGACAATCAACAGTGCCCTACAATAGAAGAGTTTGATCAATACGCTAAAAGTGAACCACTCGCAGGTATGCCATACGGGTTACCTGGTTTGAATAATAAAGAAGACCAAACCTTAATGACTTGGCTTGAAAACGGCGCCAATATGCCAGTAAATCAAGCGTTACCTCTGGCTGAACAAAACGCAGTAAATAATATGGAAGCGTTTTTAAACGCCGACAACTTAAACATGCAATTGAGTGCGCGCTACATATATGAGCACTTATTTTCAACTCATCTTTATTTTAGTGCGTTAACGAAAGAAAATGAACAACCACAATTTTACAATTTAGTACGTTCAGTTACACCACCAGGTCAAGAGCTCCAAATTATCGCTGGACGACGCCCTTACGATGCGCCCAATTCAACTCGCGTATATTATCGACTGCAACCAATTACATCCACGATAGTTAATAAAACCCACCAACCTTATGCCATAAATAAAGACTTAATGGATAAATGGGAGAAATGGTTTGTTACTACTGATTACACAGTAACTAAGCTGCCGAATTATAAACCCAAAGTGGCCGCTAACCCACTTACCGCATTTGAACAATTGCCCGTTAACTCACGTTATCGTTTTATGCTGGAGCGTGCCGAAAACACAATTATGGGTTACATCAAGGGGCCGGTTTGTCGAGGACAGGTAGCTCTTAATGTTATTAACGACCGATTTTGGGTTTACTTTGTCGATCCTGACATGGCTGACGATCCTGCTCTAAAAGCATTTTATGCTAAACAAAAAAACAACTTAAGAATGCCAGCAGAGGAAGAAAGCACAACATTAGCGGTTGATTGGATTGAATATGCCAACCGACAAAGTGATTATTTAACTGCCCGTAATACCTTTTTAAATAACAGTGTAAAAGACGGACAACACCTTACTATTAATGGTATTTGGAGTGGTGATAACGTTAACACTAATGCAAGCCTTACTGTGTTTAGGCACTTTGATAACGCAACAGTTGTTAAAGGTTTAGTAGGTAATCCGCCTAAAACCGCATGGGTGATTGATTATGTTTTATTGGAACGTATTCATTATTTACTGGTTGCTGGATTTGATGTTTACGGTAACTACGGCCACCAATTACTCACCCGCCTTTATATGGACTTTTTGAGACTAGAAGGTGAAGCTAATTTTTTAGCTTTATTACCACCTAAAAAGCGTAAACAAGAGCAAAAGTCTTGGTATAAAAAAGCTGGTATAGAGCTAAGTGACTTTATAGACAGTAACAATGTTGAATTTAA
Organism: Psychrosphaera sp.; assembly: GCA_034111705.1. Classification (GTDB taxonomy): domain Bacteria; phylum Pseudomonadota; class Gammaproteobacteria; order Enterobacterales; family Alteromonadaceae; genus Psychrosphaera. Next base: position 1,157 of record JAWUWS010000100.1, on the reverse strand, counting down.
TCAGCCTAGCGGTATTAAATACCAAACTTCAGATCCAAAACAAGAGCTTTATGGCTTACTTAATCAACATTTAAGCCAAGTTCAACCGAATAAATACCATTTACAGACAAGCGAGTTAGCGAGTCATAGTGTGGCGTTATTGGATCAAATAAATTCTATTAAAGGTAAGCATGTTTCAATCCTGCCAGAATTAACCATGATCATGGTAGACCGCGAGGACTCTGAGACCCCAGAAATATTTACGCTTATCAGAAACAGCGCTCACTACAACGTCAACAGTTTGTTTTTTGAAGAAAATAATCGCGATATTAAAAACGACAACGTTACTTTAGTACACGGCCTTATCGGCAGTTACCCTGACTCATTTTTACATGTAAAAGAAGCCGACATAGCTAGCTTAGTTGTGACATTAAAGAATATGAAAACCGCGAAGGATTATGAAAAAATGTTAGACACATTTGGAGTACGCCGTACCAATCCAAATTTCTGGTTATTCAGTGATAAACTACATGAAAGCTTTATGCAGCACGAACCTATTCGTGGCGGTTGGTTGGACTTTAATCGACTTGAGAGTAGATAATATAAGCCGTCAGAGTTGCGGCTCGACTATGAGTCGCTATTACTAATTAAATAAAGCTAAAAAGTAGGATTAACAAAAATTCTTATGAAAACAGAAGTGAGTTATGGTTTTCCATCAGCACAAGTTGCCAATCGTTTTTTACACGAGTTAAAAAACTGGCACGTTGCACAAGTACAAACACGCTTATTTAAGGGGGATGACAGCGTAAAAGTGTCTTACGAATATGACCAACGTGGTTTTGATAATACCCTTTCAGAATTAGACAACTTAGCTGAGCAGTATGGCGGTAAGGAAGTTTAAGCAGTAACCTGTTTACTGCTTAAACGTATTTTACGTTATTTGGTTTTTAATTTATTTAATCACCCAGCCAAGTTATTTTGTAAAGGTCGCGGCGGCGGTCTAAATAGTTTTTCACTGAGCCTTCATTTTTCAATTGTTCCAACTTAGTTAAATCAAGATCGACAATCAAGGTCATTTCCGTATTAGGTGTGGTTTCCGCCATAATCGCATCATGTGGGAAAGAAAAATCCGATGGTGAAAATACGGCAGATTGCGCATATTGAATATCCGCACCATC
>JAWUWS010000099.1:0-11520 GCA_034111705.1 Psychrosphaera sp. | reverse complement strand
AAGATGCCATCTGTATTTACTTTCATGGCGCATTGTTGGTGCCAAATAGAAAATTGTTTAAAACAAAAGTCGGCAGGAGTGCTACTTATCAAGATTAAGGTATCCGTCGTATAACTAATTCCGCTATAATACCAAAATATTTTACTTTGATGTTTTGTAAGTTAACGTTTTGCCAATATAAAAAGGCACAAGCTGGATAAAAACGCACAAACATCAGAGCCGTGTTTTATCCATAGATAGTATTTCAGGAATTTTAATGTCGTTTAGTGAATTTGATTTAGACCCCCGCCTAGAAAAAGGCATTTATGCAATTGGTTATACGCAGCCAACTAGGGTTCAAAAACTAGCAATTCCTGAAGCCTTAGAAGGGTTAGATATTTTAGCTAGCGCGCCAACAGGCACAGGTAAAACTGCAGCCTTCTTAATTCCCGCAATTCAATATTTATTGGACTTTCCGCGTAACTCTCCTGGCTTTGCTCGTGTATTAGTATTGGCGCCAACTCGTGAATTAGCGTACCAAATTTTTGAAGTAGCTCAACAGTTAACTGCGTTCACAGACTTAAAGTCAGGTGTAGTAACTGGTGGTATTAACTACGGCAGCCATAAAGAAATATTTGAAAAAAATAACGACATATTAATTGCAACGCCAGGTCGCTTAACTGAGTACTTGGAAATGGAAAGTTTTCACTGTGAAAATGTTGAAATTTTAGTGTTAGACGAAGCCGACCGCATGTTAGACATGGGCTTTCGTAGTTTTATGGCAACCATTGCTGAGCAATCTCGTAACCGTAAGCAAGCCATGTTGTTCTCTGCCACATTAGAAGGACGTGGGATTATAGAGTTTAGTAATCAAGTATTAACGGAAGCTGCACAAATAGATGCCGACGCACCACGAAGAGAACGTGGAAAAATAGTCCAGTGGACACATTTAGCCGACAGTACGGATCATAAATTTGCATTGTTAACGCATTACTTGCAATTGGAAGAGGTAACCAAATCTATCATCTTTGTTAAAACCAAAGAAAGATTAGAGTTGGTTGTTCAGTATTTACAATCTCAAGGTATCGTCGCAATTTACTTGCAAGGCGATATGCCGCAAGATAAAAGATTAAAAGCGGTAGAGAATTTAAAGTCTGGGCGCTCAAACATTTTAGTGGCAACCGATGTTGCAGCAAGAGGCTTGGATATTAATGATATCAGCCATGTTATTAACTTTGATATGCCACGTAGTGCCGATATATATGTGCATAGAATTGGCAGAACGGCTCGTGCTGGCGCTAAAGGTTATGCAATCAGTTTAATTGAGGCTCATGAAATGGGCGTAGTTAAGAAGATAGAACGTTATACCGATCAATCTTTTAAACACAGAAAGATTAAAGGGTTGGAGCCTAAGCATAAAGAGGCTTCAGTTCCGGTTAAACGCAAAAAACCACATAAAAAGAAATTAGCAAAAGCGGCCGTTAAAAAGAAGAAAAAATAGCAGTATTAAAATAAACTGTTACTAAAATAAGCAGACAGTAGTATAAATTTAGAAATGATGGGCTTTAATCATTATGAGTAATCAACCTAAACAAATTGGTAAGACTTTTGCTTTTGTCTTTTGGGGATTATTGCTGGTTGGTTTATTTTATTTCTTTCAAGATAAATTGGCTGATCAAGTAAACCCTAATTCACAGCCTAATTCCTATCAAGTAGGCGCTGTGCAAGTATTGGAGTTACAGCGTAATCGCTATGGGCATTATGTTACCAGTGGTTTGATAAATCAGGTTGATGTTGAATTTATGTTAGACACTGGTGCAACCAATGTTGCTGTGCCACAAGCGATTGCTAATAAAGTTGGTTTGCGTAAAGGCCGAGCCGTTCAGGTAAAAACAGCCAATGGAATTGCTACTGCATACACTACTATTATTGATGAACTTAACCTTGGTGAAATTACCTTGTTTAATGTTAACGCGAGTATTGTTCCCGGTATGGATGGTTCACAAATATTGTTAGGAATGAGCGTTTTAAAGCAGGTTGAGTTTAGGCAGTTGGGCGACCAGTTAACCTTAAAGCATCATATTCAGTAAAACGCTAAGCTAAATAAAACATAAGCACCCAAGAACACTAATACCCAAACTATGACTAAAAGAACGTAAGTAACCCACATGCATAAACCTTATATAGAAAGACAAGTTACCCAAGCGCTAAATGAAGACTTAAATGGTCAAACAGCTGAACATGGTGATATTACCGCGCAATTAATACCGGCAGACCAACAAGCCACCGGTAAAGTTATTACCCGTGAATTCGCTATTATTTGTGGTGTGGAATGGGTAAATGAAACCATGCAACAGGTGGACGCGAGTTTAGAGGTTGAATGGTTTGTTAAAGATGGTGAAGTTGTTACACCAGATCAAACCTTGTTTATTGTAAAAGGCTCAGCTAGAGCAATTTTAACCGCAGAAAGAACAGCACTTAATTTTTTACAAACCTTGTCAGCTACGGCTACGTCAACACACCAATATGTATGTGAAGTTAAAAAGCTTGGTAGTACAACAAAAATATTAGATACTAGAAAAACCATACCTGGATTACGTTTAGCACAAAAGTATGCGGTTAAATGTGGCGGTGGACAAAATCATAGAATTGGTTTGTTTGATGCGTACTTGATCAAAGAAAATCATATTCAAGCTGCTGGTGGAATTCAACAAGCAGTTAGCCGAGCAAAAGAGTTAAATCCTGGCAAAGTCATAGAGGTAGAAGTGGAATCTGAGGATGAACTAATCCAGGCAATAGAGGCTGGTGCACATATTGTAATGTTGGATAACTTTGACGTACAACAAACAAAAGAAGCAATGGAACTTGCAGGTGGGCGAGTTAAATTGGAAGCCTCAGGTAATATGGACGGCGAAAAGTTTAAACAATATGCTGAGTTAAACGTAGATTTTATTTCTATAGGTGGCTTAACTAAACATATTGAAGCTATTGATTTGTCGATGCGCTTTACCGAAGTATAAGTAACTTATTCTGTTAACTGGCATCTGATTTAATTTGAACTATTATCTAATTTGGGAACAAGTTAGATGATAGGGATAATTATGAATATGACCAAAGCAAAGGGCTTTACACTTATTGAGCTTATGATAGTGGTGACTATCTTAGGCGTACTCTCTTGGTTTGCTGTACCCAAGTATCAAAATTATAGTCTCAAAGCGACAGCTTCTACCCAGATTCATTCCGCTATACGTCCTCTACAAAATGCCATATTTGAATATGTAGCCTACAACGGTGTATTACCTACCAGTTTTACTGATTTAGCCGGTATTGGTTTTGTTGACAACACTGGTGTTAGTTATGATGCAGCTAGTGATTTTGCTAACGGTGCAGTGTCTGGCATTGTGGTTAATTTCCCTAGTGATGCAGCTAACGATATGGTTTTAGGCGTACAGTTTTCCTGTGCTGCTGTTACTTCATCAGGCTGTTCAAAAATAGCACCCAAAGCATTACAAAGTTTAACCGCAGAAGTGTTAATAGTGCTGAGTGATAATGGCTCCGTTAATATGCGACTGGATCCTACTCGCGAAGCAAATCTTAAATTCAAAGGCTTTTTACCAAGTTTATAACTCATCAACTTTTTGGCATATAAGGAGTAGATGTCATGTTAAATGTAATGGAAAGTATTTTAATACAGCAATTGTTTAATCAAAAAGCGATCAATAAAAACGATATTGAATTATTGATTAAGCAAGGTGAAAACTATCAAACGCTTCCACAAGCGTTAGTATTAGAAGAGATCCTGACTACCGCGCAGCTGGCGAAATGGAGTTGTATTCTATTTGATGTTAACACCTTTGATATAGCCAAGTTTGATTGCAAGCAATGGCGACTTTATGATCATGCTTTGATAAAGCAACAAGGGCCATTTTTACGTGAACATCAGATTTTACCCATTTCATTGCACAATCAAGTTGTGCTGTTGGCAACGGCCGATCCCTCTAATTTAGCTATCCAAGATGACTTTGAATTTAATACTGGATTACATACCGAGTTCGCATTTAGCGACCCTGTTTTATTACAACAAAAAATAGATCAACTTATCCCTATTAAGAGCAATCTACAAAGCGCCAATATCAACAATGCCAGTGTGAAAAACGATGGTGGTGTCAACGAAAAAGCTGATTCAAGCGCTGTTCTTCAAGGATATTCTCAAAAGGATCTTCAAAGCTCACAAGAACCATCCCCTCAAAATGTGACTCAAGGGAGTAATTATAAAATTGCTGAGGTAGAAACTGAGATGGTTAATGACAGAAGTAACTTAAATCAAAGTAGTACTGAAGAAATAACCAATAACTTTATAGGGCAGGGGGATCCTATTATTGCTTACGTAGATAAAATCTTGCGTAAAGGAATTAGCCAAAATGCCTCTGATTTACACTTTGAACCTTATGAGAATAACTACAGAATTCGTTTTAGGATAGATGGCATATTAATTAATGCCTGTAATCCACCACCGAATGTATTTGGTCGTTTAGCGGCAAGAATAAAGGTAATGGCAAACATGGATATTGCTGAAAAGCGTAAACCACAAGATGGACGATTAAAGCTAAACACAAGTAAAGGACAAGATGTTGAATTTAGAGTGAGCACTTTGCCGACTATATGGGGCGAAAAAGTTGTACTGAGAATTTTAGACACGAAAGGTTATTTAGCAGATGTTAGTAAATTAGGTTTTGAAACTCATCAGCAACAAGATTACATAGATGCGTTGGCTCAGCCTCAAGGGCTTATTCTGGTTACAGGCCCTACAGGTTCTGGAAAAACCTTAACTTTATATAGCGGGCTTAATTTTTTAAACACAGAAGATAGGAATATCTCCACCATAGAAGATCCTGTTGAATATCATTTACAAGGGATTAATCAGGTACAGGTAAATATCAAAGCGCAGTTAGATTTCGCCAGCAGTTTGAGGGCTTTCTTACGTCAAGATCCAGACGTTGTAATGGTGGGTGAAATTCGAGACTTAGAAACAGCACAAATCGCAATAAAAGCAGCTCATACAGGTCATTTAGTTTTGTCTACTCTGCATACCAATTCAGCCGCTGAAACATTAAATCGTTTAACTAATATGGGCATTCCTAGCTATAACTTAGCCAGTGCTATATCACTTATTATTGCTCAGCGCTTAGTACGTTGTTTATGTGAGTATTGTAAAGAACCAGAAAGTCATATCCCGTCTTCAGAATTAATAAAGCAAGGTTTTGAACCTAATCAAATCAATAACCTCAGCTTATATAAAGCGGTTGGATGTCGCCGTTGCAATCAAGGTTACAAGGGACGCATTTCGGTTTTTGAATTATTAAAACCCAGTGAGCTGACTAGGCAATTGATCATGCAAGGTGCAAGTGCAGCGGTTATTCAAGAAGAGGCTGTAAATGCGGGCATGTTGTCATTACGACACGCTGGATTACATAAAATCATAAGCGGTGTCACCAGTTTAGAGGAAGTAAATAGAGTGACTAATAATTAAGAGTCTATTCATCCTCCATCAATACAATAATCAATGGATAAGTCATGCTGTTTAATCAAGAACGTATGTTTATATATCAGGGAGTTAATTCGTTAGGGCGAAAAGTGTCGGGTAAATTAGCGGCTTATTCTAAATTAAAAGCTAAGCAGCAATTAGTAGAACAGGGTTTTACCTCTATTACATTGCGTTCCAATATTACATTTAGGCTATTAAATAAAACCGTATCTAAAAAACATATTAGCGACTTTACGCGTAGTTTAGCTACTTTGTTACAAGCTGGACTGCCAATAGTGACCAGTTTAGAAATTATAAAAAAAGACGTAAATCATTATGGTTACAGAAGGTTATTAGCGCGTTTAATTGGCCGACTAAAAATGGGACATTCTTTATCAGGGGAGTTAACATTTTGGCCGCAATACTTTGATTCATTTTATTGTCAATTGGTTGAAGGTGGTGAATCCGCTGGCCGTATAGATGGTAGTTTTAATCGTCTGACTCTTTACCTTGAGAAAAAACAGCAGCTCAGTAATAAAATTAATAAAGCACTTATGTATCCAATAGCTGTGTTGATAGTGGCATTTATTGTTGTAGGTATTTTAATGATAAAAGTTATCCCTAGCTTTCAGGATATTTTTAGCAGCTTTGGTAAAGCCTTACCTGAACCTACGTTATTAGTCATATCTTGGTCAGAGACCCTTCAACAAAGCTGGCATTTACTCTTAGGTTTTATGTTGTTAATGGTACTTATCTTTAAGTGTTGTTGCCGATTTTATCGCTTTAGACTTATCCGAGACTCATTACTACTAAAGCTGCCGCTATTTGGTGCTATCGTGACAAAAGTTATTTACGCCAATATAAGTCAGACTTGCCATACTTTGTTTGCTGCTGGCATTCCTATACATCAAGTTTTACAGTCTGCATCAAAAACGTCGGGTAATTTGATCTATAAAAATGCACTTTTAGAGGTCAAAGCCCAAGTATCTTCTGGTACTATGTTGCATCTTGCTATGGAAGATAAACATCTGTTTTCCGATACCTTTATTCAATTGTTGGCAATTGGTGAAGAATCTGGAAAGCTAGAATCTTGTTTACTTAAAATTAGTAATATTTATCAAAATGAAGTTGAATACGACATCGAGAAGTTAACCAATCTTATAGAGCCAACAATTATGTTGTTTTTAGGTGTTTTGGTTGGCGGTTTGGTACTGGTGATGTACTTACCCATATTCGACATTAGCAGCGCTCTGTAATTATGAACGCCCAAGCGGAATATAAAACATATGTTTGAACCAATATTATTGTTATTAGAAACCAACCTTATATTTTTTGTTACGAGCGTGACAATTTTGTCTTTGTTAGTTGGTAGTTTTTTGAATGTAGTGATCTACCGATTACCTAAAATGATGGAAAACGAATGGCACTGTGATTGCCGTGAGCTTTTACAAGACGAATTAAAAGATGGACTAAAAAAATCATCAAAAAAAGAAGTCGAAAAAACAAAAGAAGTTTTTAATCTAGTTAAACCAGACTCTCATTGCCCAAAATGTAACGCCCCTGTAAAAGCGTGGCAAAATATTCCAGTGTTCAGTTACTTATTGTTAAAAGGAAAGTGTGGTACCTGCCACACTAAAATCTCAAAACGTTATCCTGCTATTGAATTATTAACGGCGCTGACATCAGCTATAGTGGCTTATAAGTTTGGTTATTCTGCTCAGAGTTTAATGTTGATACCTCTAACTTGGGTATTTGTTAGCTTGATTTTTATTGATATTGATCACATGTTGTTACCTGACCAACTAACATTACCTTTGTTGTGGGCTGTTTTAGTTGCTGCCAACTGGAATGTATTTTTAACACCTATGGCAACAATATGGGGCGCAGTGGCAGGCTATTTGTGTTTATGGATGGTGTACTGGGTATTTAAGCTAGTGACAGGAAAGGAAGGCATGGGACACGGAGACTTTAAGCTCCTTGCTGTCGTCGGTGCAGTTGTAGGTGTGATTAAATTACCTATGGTGATTTTATTGTCTTCTTTAGTTGGGGCTATTATTGGCATAAGCATGATGTTTACCTCTGGTGCTGGTCGCAATACACAAATTCCTTTTGGTCCTTATTTAGCGATCGCCGGCTGGATAGTGATGCTATGGGGAAATGAAATGTTTAATTGGTACATTAGGTTTTTATAATGGCTAACGAAATTTCAGATGATAGAAAGTTCATTGTAGGTGTTACTGGCGGTATAGGTTCTGGTAAATCAGCGCTAACGGCTGAATTTGAAAAGCTAAATGTCACCGTTGTTGATGCGGATGTAGTTGCTAGAGATGTGGTTGCCATAAACTCACCTATCTTAAAACAAATAGCTGAGGAATTTGGTACTGATATTTTATTATCGAAGGGCGAGTTAAATAGAGCTAAATTACGAGAAATTATTTTTAGTGATGATCAAAAAAAGCAAACGTTAAATGCCATTATGCATCCAGCTATTCGTAATGAATTGATCACGCAATTAAATAATGCACAATCGCCTTACGTAGTTTTATCAGCACCTTTATTATTTGAAAATAAGTTGGATGTGCTTACAGATAAAGTTGTTGTCGTTGATTTGCCAGAAGCAATTCAATTAGAAAGAGCATCTAGCAGAGATAGTGTTGAGTCTGGGCAAATAGAAGCTATTATGAATAGTCAGTGGACAAGACAAAAAAGAAATGAAGGCGCTGATTATATAGTGCCAAACAGTGGAGGTATTAAGCTACTTAAGGAACAAGCAGTTAGATTAAACTCTAAGTTTTTAGCATTGTCTGCCGATAACAAAGCCTAGCATATTGATTGTAAATGCATTAGTGTTATGTTGGTTAAAATTTGATAAGTTACACGTATATACCGCTATTAGTCGTTAACATCTAGTAAATAGCTTCTAATATCCCATGTGCTTTAATCTTAATAATAAAAGACAATAAAATGAACACTGCAATTTACGAGCATCCTTTGAATGAAAGAGTACGTATTTTAATGCGTTTAGAGTTGTTGTTTGAATTACTTGATACTCATAAAGACGTTAATAACAAAATAAGTATTCAATGCTTTTTTAGTACGTTATTTAGCTGTATTGAAGTATTAGAAAGAAATGACATTAGAACGACCTTGTCATTTTATTTAGACTCTCTTGAAAAAAACATGGTGCGCTGGTCATCACACCCCGATATTCATAACGACTCACTACAAAATAAACTCCAAGAAGCCATCAAGTTACAAAGCCAAGTTGCCAGTATGTGCAACGCTTGCCACATGTTAAAAGAAGACAAGTTTTTAGCTAGTTTACGACAACGGTTTTCAACTGCAGGTGGAACCTGTGGCTTTGATTTACCTCAGTTAGATTATTGGTGTAACAAATCGATTGAGCTAAGACAGGACGATGTTGATGAGTGGCTTGATGTTTTGGTGACACTTCGTCAAGCATTAGACTTTTCATTATTATTTTTGCGTGAATCTGCGCCTTTTGAACAAAAATCAGCAGTTAGTAGTTTCTATCAAGACGCATGTAGCGATAATGTTGCTTTACTCAGAATAAAATATGACACTGAACTTGGCGTTTTCCCTATGGTAAGTGGCAGTAAGCACAGGTATTCAATTAGCTTTATGATGCCAGATAAAGAGTTAGTCAAAACCAGTGTAGATGATACAATCGAATTTGAATTATCAACCTGCTAGTAAAATTAGAAAAAGTATTATGACTACAGTAGTAAAATGCCCCACTTGTGACACCGCCGTAATATGGCAACCAATTTCTGAATTCAGACCATTTTGTAGTGAACGTTGCAAACTGATTGATTTAGGAGAATGGGCCAGTGAATCAAGAGTGATCTCTCAACCACTTCAAGGTACGGTAATGTCAGACGCTGATTTAGACGCGATGGAAGATATGTTAGCTGATCAAGATAATCAGTTTTTTAAAGAATAAGTGATTGAGATCCTGTGTTAGTTATTTCAAATAATGTCTCTATTCCTGACGAGGAAATTGAATTAACCGCAATTAGAGCGCAAGGCGCTGGTGGCCAAAACGTTAATAAAGTCTCGTCTGCCATTCATCTTCGCTTTGATGTGAAAGCTTCAAGCTTGCCTGAGTTTTACAAACAACGTTTATTAAAGTTAAACGACAAACGTTTGACCAAAGAAGGCGTAATTGTTTTAAAAGCACAATCCCACAGAACGCAGGAAAAAAATCGAGACGATGCAGTTAAGAGACTCGCTGAGTTAATAAAAAGTGTCAACGTGCCAGTGAAAGCCAGAATTCAAACCAAGCCAACCAAAGCGTCTAAAACTCGCCGTTTAGACGGTAAAAAGAACAAGGCTCAAGTGAAACAGTTACGTGGGAAAGTGAATTTTAGCTAAGTAAGTTCTGTTTGTTTAGTCATTTCAAATTGGTTGAAATTAATTAAATACCTTTCACAACCTCTTTGTACAGAGTAAACCGTAAATATCCACATATTACTCTTGAAAATAGAAACTAATGTTGATGATTTACCCTATTGGAATTGTCAGTTATTATTCGGAACAATAGAATCATATAATATATGGATATACCTTTGCGTATTTTAAGAATGGTTGTTAAAGCCCGTCGAATTATTAGACCTATTAACCTCCTATCATTTTTTATAAAAATAAAGACATATTTTAGCAACTTTTGGCTAAAACTAAACTTTGCTCAACGTTGTTATTTTATTGGAACAAGCTCAGCTTTTTTGTTGTTGTTGAGCTTAGAGAATGAAAGTTCGGCAAATTTTCTGTTTTTCATTAGCCTCTTTTTTGCTGTTATTGCTTTGTTGGTTGAGTTCTGGCCAAAGTTTGTAGCTATTTGGCATCATTTATTAGGTAAAACCTTAATCGTTATCTTTTACGGTATTATGGCTAATTTTGCATTGGCCAGTGCTGGGGGGATGGTTAATGATGTGGCAGGGGTAAGCTCTTCTGTCTTGCCTTATAGTCATAATATGGCATTAATCCTAAATATACCTACTTGGTTTCTTTTAACAACTTTATTGGTACTTGTTATTATCCAATTGTCTGTGCCGTTTTATCTTGTATTACTTTTATTGTTAAAACCATTTGGTTTACATGGATTTTGGCACAAACAGGATTATAAATTTGTGTTTACCACTGCAGTAATACGCTATATGTGGTGTACCGTTTTATTATGCGCGACAGTTATTTTTAGTGTGAATAATGGTTTGATAAATCATACAACGCCTATCTTGGGAAATGGAGTAGAGGGTTTTATAAGCGATCGAAAATTAGAAGAACAGCAAGCTGATGAGAATGAAGTTGTAGATCCTTCGAATAAATCTATTTCGCTTTTCACGTTCAACTCTGATAATGATGATGAATTACCACAGAGAATATACAATAAAAGTATGATTGTTGAACTAATGATAAAAAAACTATTGGCTGAGTTTATATACAATTATGAAGCTGATAATTATTCGAGATGCTTTCATCCTGTAAATACAAAAGTGGTTGAATTAAATGACTACCAGCTATTGTTGATTAAAATTGATAAAAGCCAGCCTGTAGGCTTTTCGTATAATGTTATTGCTTGTCAAAGCCCTGGGATAGATTGATAGGAAAATTAAGACCAGTAAACTTCCCGCTAAAAAAGGACACCTTGTAGGGTGTCCTTTTTGATTATTACCGAAAAATATTTATCGCTAAATAATTAAATATCTTTCACGCCCATGTTATATAGGGTGAAGCCATAATAACAGAGACACCCATCGATAATTAGCTCAGTTAAAACAACAAATAAAAAGGCCATATATGGCTCTAATGCCGATCAGTTAAGCAATTAATTGTGAGATCAATTGAACGATCTTCTAGATATGTAAGAATCTGATAAACTATGTTTATCGGATTTTTTATGCTCGTATCACAAGCTTTAGACGTTATTAATAATTGGAAGCCCAATCAAGTTGAAACATTAGCTGATTTATTGCCCTTAGAGCTAATTGAGCAAGCTT
>JAWUWS010000098.1:0-20325 GCA_034111705.1 Psychrosphaera sp. | reverse complement strand
AGGGACGTTTAGCTTAACCATATATTTATAGCTAAACAAAAAAACTAGCTTATAACTCTACTATTTATATCGACAATTTTTTTCCAAACTTTATTATATATATCAACAAATTATCATTTTTTACTTTAGCATTAAATATTGGGCATATGATGAAGCTTGGTGTGCCCAAACCTATAATAATGAACATGAAATGAGAGTTATGCTGTTTATTTTATATAGCGAACATCATGGACTTAAATTATCGAGCCGCATATAATCTGGCTCAACTTGCTCACGTTAGGAATATTTTAATGATATCTGAGAAACACCAACATTTGGTATTTGCATTTTTTATGGCGCTGTTTATGTCATGTATAATGTCACTTGTGATCACTACCTTTAACATCGGCTTTACTGATAACTTACTAACTATATGGTTACAGGCGTGGAGTTTTGCTTTTGTAGTTGCGTTTCCTACAGTTATAACTATCGCGCCATTAGTGAAAAAAATAACTGCGGCTGTTATTAAAAAGTAAAAAAACTATTTAACGTACTCTATTCATCATTGTTAAATAGCAACTCCAGTTTAATCCCAGTCAAATGAGTCATAGTTTTTATTACATAGAATAAAATAGCAATTAACATGATTAAAGAAGGAACCGCTATTACTGGATAACTTAACATGGTCATTTCACCTAATTGCTCATTAAACTCTACTGTACCTGTTGGGCTGGTTACAATCCATTTTGCCAACCAGTAATTCATACATGCCGAGAATACAAAGGTTACAGATAAGTAATGATTAGCTCTATTGATCTTTGACTTAAATTGCTTTGTATTATTCAATTTAGCTAATGAGTCATAGATTAAGTTTAAATTGAATACAACGGGATTTAATAGCATCTTAGCTATAATAGGTTTATTGCTAAAACCAGATAAGAATACAACAAGCCCAATTGCAGAGGGTATTGCCGCTTCTTTTATTGCTAACCATTCAACATCCAACTCATAGAGTCCAATACCTCCAGTTAACAAAGTACTTAAAAACCCCAATAAAGAGATAAAATTAAACGATTTGAATTTTATTAATTCATATAAGCCATAAGCAATTGGAAAAAATAATGCGAATACTAAAGCGTTAACACTACCTAAATATGCAGGCCCAGATAATTTCATTAAAATAATAGAGGGGATCACAACATTGATGATCAGCTCTACCAATGTATTAGACTTACGTGGGGTTTCAATTTGATTAACAGTCATTGATAAAGATTCTAAATGTATAATGTCGGGATTCTAACAAACCCATATAAGATAACCACTGATTTGTCTGTGTTATTTTTTGATCAATCTAAAAATATAGATTGAATATAATAATGCCAATAATAAACAAATCGTTGCTGGGATAAACAAAGCTTGGAATTTTAAATAATTAAAAGAATAAGCACCTAACACTCCCCCTAAAATAAAGCCGGTAATTATCAGTAAAAACAATTGAGCTTTTCTTTTATCAAACGCCTCGCCTCTTAATTTTGCACCAAACATAATACCCAAATCAGTAAATAAGCCAGTTACATGAGTTGTACGTATAATTGCACCGCTAAATGTTGTAGCAAGCGCATTCTGTAGGCCACAAGCCGCTGATGCCAAATAATGACCAATTAAAGAGTCTTGAGACAAAAAATAAATAGCAGTAAAAAGAAAGATAGCTTCTAAGGAAAGTAAGCGACTGTAATTAAGGCCCAGTTTTAGAGCCCCACTTCGTAAAAAATAACCGGATATGGCTGCTCCCACGACAAAACTGAGCAAAATAATAAGCAGATGAAAAACATCTGAAACAGTCGAATTTACAACACTAACCCCTAACTGAGTGGCGGTTCCGGATAAGTGTGAGATAGATTGGTGCCTAAACCCTAATAAACCTATAGAATTAACAAGGCCTGCAATCAGTGCCAACCAAAATGAACCATACTCTACCCAGCGAGGTAATTTTGAAATCAAAGTATTTCTCTAGCTTATCATTGTGTTCAATCAGTATAGTCACATCATGATGTTAAGCGATTTTCTATTACTTTCTGCCTAAAATTCTGAGTATACGTAGGAATAAATTAATAATATCCATGTAAAGAGCCGCAGCGCTATCTACTGCATTATCATAGGTTTTAGGAATAGCATTTGCTCTTGCCCAATCATAACCTATGTAACCACAGAAAATAATTGCAACTAACCAATCTAGAATACCGTGACTTGTATTAAAAATGATAACTTCAATTAACTGAACAACAATCACACAAATTAGCGCTATGGTTAATCCACCAATTATCTTTTTAAAAAAACTAGGATACATTGAACCTAATAGCATCATCACAAATGTAACTAGTCCCGTCATTCTTATCGCTTCTAAAACAATATCAGAGTTGTACTGACTTACTACTAAATTAACAATAAGTCCGAACGGCACAACGACAAAGTTGTAACCGACAAAACTGACAAGAGGACTGCTCGACTTATTGAAAAGATAAAGCCCAAAAAAGCACGATGCAAAATAGCCAATAAAAAATACGATAGGGTTTATGTTACTTATTGACTCAACAGGTATATTTAGAACCATGTACCAGTTAACAACAAAACCCCAAATTAAGGTAATACCTATAACAAAGTTATAAGTGGATGCGCTAATAATTTTTCCATTGGTGACCGTTCTATCAAAAACATTAGTTTCCATTGCACTTTCCTACTCTATTCAGCTAAACAATTACGACCTGACTTTTTAGCTCGATATAAAGCGTCATCAGCTTGTTTCATCACTTGATCAAAATCTTTTAATTCACCTTCGCGCTCAGCCACGCCAATACTAATGGTGACATGTACAGTCTTACTACCGACTTCTTGTTTAGAACGTTTTGATTTACCTTTCTTACTATTATCAGGCCTGTCATTATCATTACGTATTGCAATACCATAACAAGCAATTGCTTCTCTAACTTGCTCTAAATATGGAATTGAGTGATGCACTGACTTATTTGGGAAGACGATAGTAAACTCCTCACCCCCGTAACGATACGCTTTACCACCGCCTTTGATTTCATTGATTTTACTAGCAACCAATTTAAGTACTTGATCACCCACATCGTGTCCATAACTATCATTAAATTTCTTAAAGTGATCGACATCCAGCATAGCAACTGTATATTTTTTACCTAGCGATATAGATGATTGTAATAATGCTCGTCTTGCTGATAATCCGGTTAATTCATCGGAGAATGCCATTTTATAGGAATCCGTTAATACTCCTTGAATTAGCAATAATCCAAACACTGAAAAAGCCACTAAATGTGTTAATACTTCCACATTAATTAGCCTAAAATACACTAAGAAAAAAGCAATAACCCAAGTACTTAAGATTGTTTTACTTGGAGATGAAATATACTTTACCGCTAACATTAATAAGGCTAATACAGATAACAAAAGCTCAATTTGAGACATGCCACCAAGCTCTAGCTCAGAGATAAGTTCGGTATTTAGAAATTGATGTAAAGTGATTGATTGATTAAAACGGTAGTTCACTAATATGACAGATAAGATTATTAAGGCTCTAATAAGGCCATGTCTTCCTAAAATCGTTTTATTTTGATCAAAACTAAAGAAAACAACAATAAATAACTGGCTTAAAAACCACAAGGAAGGACTAAATTTAAAATATTTAAAGTGGTCTATCTCAACAAACAAGGCCCAGCTTAATAATAAAAACAATAATATATAAACCACACGACTCTGCTGAAACCTTAGAGCAACAACTACAGCCCCAACAAAAAGCAACATTGGTGCTTGCTCTAGTATGTCTTGCCAGATAGTTAGATCTAACATGCCGTTTTGTATCACAAACAATAAAGTAAACATTAAAGCTACCGGTACACTGACCGATTTAATAAAGTTTGATACTAAATAATTCAATTAAGAAACCTTATGCCTTTGGGCACTATACCAGCATCCCATTATGATTTGGCTCTGTGCACCTGTTACAGAGGGCGAATTTGCACTTATTAAATTAATACGACAATAAGCTAGCCAAGCAAAAGCCATCGCTTCTAATGCATCACTGTTTATACCAAAAGTTTCAGTAGATTTAATCTTATGTTGTGGTAATTGTCGCTCTAATTGTCTGATTAAAAATTGATTATGTACACCTCCACCGCAAATAAATAGCGTTTTCGTGTGAGAAAACAGTTTAATTTGAGACGCTGTACTTAATACCGTCAACTGTAATAACGTTGCTTGAATATCTTGCGGAGCAATAGAAAATTCAGTCAATCCAATATCTATCTTTTCGGCGTGTAAGGATAACTTCTGCTCTAACCAAGATAAATTAAACAGCTCTTTCCCAGTACTTTTAGGGAAAGGCATTGACAAGTAAGGTTCCTCTAGCATTATTTCTAACAACTCAGGTATGACCTTGCCTGATGCCGCCCACTGGCCATTTTTATCGTATGTATTACCTGTATGTTTTTGACACCAAGCATCAAGTAAAGTATTAGCAGGACCTGTATCGTAGCCTAAAACCTTTTCCTTAGGGTTTAGCACGGTAATGTTAGCTATCCCACCTAAGTTTAAAATAATACAGCCACCTTCGACCTCACTAAATATAGCTTGATGAAATGCAGGCACTAATGGTGCACCTTGACCTCCTGCTGCAATATCCATGTTTCTAAAATCACTTATCACATCAATAGCTGTTAATTGGGCTAATAAATTTGAATCAGTGATCTGCATGCTAAAAGGTAATGGGCTATTAGGTTGGTGACGAATAGTTAAACCATGGCTGCCTATTGCAACAACTTGTTTACTATCTATATTCTGAGATTTGAGTAAGTCATTAATGGCTTTGGCAAATAGTTGCGCTAGTTCAATGCTGGTTTCACCTAGAACATTAATATTAATGTCAGGTTCAAAAGATAGGTGAATTAATTGAGACTTTATAGCGTTAGGTAAAGGAACTGAGTGGGATGCAATAAGTGATATTTTATTGTCATTACTACTGCCAATGCGTTCAATATCAACAACTGCAACATCAATCGCATCTAGGCTAGTGCCTGACATTAAACCAATAAAATAAGTTTTGTTATTCATCAAAGTCCATCTTATTTATTGTAATTTATGACTGATTTAAGACTAACGCATCGCTAAAAGGAGTTGTTTATTATGTCGTAATAAACTTAATCTCTGCGCTGCATAAGCCACAAATTGTTGTTTTTTATTACCCGTTAATGGATTTGCCTTTGGTAATGAAACTGTACGAGGATTCCTATGTACACCATTAACTAAGAATTCATAATGTAAGTGTGGACCAGCAGCTAACCCAGTAGAGCCAACTAAACCAATCACCTGCCCTTGTTTAACTTTTACGCCACGACGTACTTTACGTTTAGAGAAGTGAATGTATTTAGTTGTAATACCACCACCATGTTCAATAAATACATGGTGTCCGTTATATCTGTCGTATCCGGCTTTAACTACTTTACCATCACCTGCGGCAAAAACTGGTGTTCCAGTATTAGCCGCATAATCAACACCACGATGCGCTTTCATTCTTTTTTGCACAGGGTGAAAACGTCTATTAGTAAAATTTGAGCTGATATATTTGAAGTTCACTGGTGAACGTAAGAAGGTTTTACGCATACTATCGCCTTCAGGCGTGTAATAACGTCCATCATCATAACGAACAGCAGTAAACACTTCATCTTGATTAATAAACTCAGCAGCTAAAATATCACCATGACCGATAAACTCACCTTCAATATAAATTTGCTCAACTAAAGCATAAAAACTATCGCCAGCTCTAAGATCTAATGCAAAATCGACGTCCCAAGCAAAAATATTTGCAAGGTTCATTATCAAAGTATCATTTAATCCTGAAGCGACACCAGCATTCCAAAAATTACTTTCAATTTTGCCTTCAAAATATATCGATTTAGTCGTTCTGGATTTTTCTTCAAATGAGGTTACGTATGAATGATCTTCCTGAAGACTTGCTATAACGGTAGTTAATTGATCTTGTTCATAACTTAGCGATACGAGTTCATTGCTTTTATTTACTTCAAACTCTAAAAATTTACCAGGAATTAAATGGGTAAATGTTTTTGCAGCATCGCCTGAACCAGCAATAGCTAGCATGGTTTTTTGTGGTTGTTTTACCCGCTTAAATATTGTTGCTAATGAGTCGCCTCGACGTATCTCAACTTTTAACGAATCCGTAAATTCAAGGTTTGAATCATCTTGACCTAGATCTAAAGGTAAAGGGTAGGATTCACCTACCGATAAGGCAGCATAATTAGCAACAATTGGAGAGTTGCTCGCTTTTGATGCTTTTGCCGGTTCGCTAGGAATGAGGATCATTAAAGTTAACAGCATTGATGCAATCAAGACTGTTACTTTATGCTGCTTTGGCAAGTCATTTACTAGTTTTTTCATTACCCACTTCTCGCAACTAGGTATCTAGTTGCTTATCTATTCGTATGAATTAATACAGTTAACACCAGATTACCACTATGACTTTAGAAATAAAAGCTCCAAACCCCTATATTTCAAGGATTTAATAGCAAAATTTTTCTAATTAAAGAAACATTTTGTAGCAGACTAACCTGGTCTTCTATGTCGTCTGATAAAGCCACCAGCTTGTCTTTGTTGAGACAAGGTCATCGTTTTCTGTTTATTATCTTCAAATGGATTTACACCCTCTCTGAATTCTATCTTAATTGGCGTCCCCATAACGTCTAGTGCTTTACGGTAATAATTCATTAAATAACGCTTATACGAGTCTGGTAAATCTTTTACCTGATTACCATGTATAACAATCCTTGGTGGATTATAGCCACCAGCATGAGCGTATTTTAATTTTACACGGCGTCCACGTATCATAGGTGGTTGATGGTCGTCTTGTGCCATTTTCATTATACGTGTCACCATAGACGTTGATATACGTTTTGTAGCTGAACGGTATGCCTCATTAATAGAATCAAATAAATGACCTACTCCGGTACCATGTAACGCAGAAATAAAGTGCAAGCGTGCAAAGTCGATAAATCCTAAACGTCTATCAAGCTCACGCTTAACATCATTTTTAATCTCTTGGTCTAATCCATCCCATTTGTTAACGGCGATAACAATTGAACGTCCAGCATTTAGGGCAAAACCTAATAAACTTAAATCTTGATCTGAAATTCCTTCTCTTGCATCCAACATCAACAATACAACGTTGGCATCTTCAATTGCTTGTAAGGTCTTTACTACTGAGAATTTTTCAACCGTTTGACGAATACGTCCGCGACGACGAACCCCAGCAGTATCAATAATAACGTAATCTTGATCATTACGAGACATCGGGATATATATTGAATCACGAGTTGTACCAGGTAAGTCGTATACGACAACACGTTCTTCACCTAACATTCTGTTAGTTAATGTTGATTTACCAACATTAGGACGGCCAATCAGAGCAAACTTAATTGGCATATCATCAAAAGGAATAGCCTCAGGCTCTTCAACCTCAATAATGTCACCGTTTTCGTCAAATTCAGGTTCTGGAAACTCATAATCTATTTCAGCATCACTGTTTTCAATCGATAACGCTGCCATTTCCATTTCAAACTGTTCTGACAATTGTTCGATAACTGGCATTAATGCATGGTCTAATAATTGTGTTACGCCGCGCCCATGAGCCGCTGCAATTTGATGAACTTCGCCCATTGCAAGGTTATAAAACTCAGCACTAGATGAATCACCGTCAATGCCATCAACTTTATTTGCTACGATAAACGTAGTTTTATTTAATTTTCTTAAATGTTCAGCAATAGCATAATCCGATGCAGTAAGTCCCTGACGAGCATCTACCAAAAATAATACAACGTCAGCTTCATCAATCGCTAATAATGACTGCTCAGCCATTTCAACTTCAATGCCTTCTTCAGTTCCGTCAATACCACCAGTATCGACCACAATAAAATTGTGTTCAGCGTGTGTTGCTTGTCCGTACTTTCTATCTCTAGTAAGTCCAGGAAAGTCCGCTACTAGAGCATCTCTTGTACGAGTTAATCGATTAAACAAAGTCGATTTACCGACATTAGGACGACCAACTAAAGCAACCACAGGAAGCATTGAATTCACCTCAAACATACACTCATTATTGCAGAGTGATGTATTTTAAATTTTACAAAAGGCCTAAGTACCAATTTTGATAGTTAGGTTCTCGCCACAATTTATATTTTAAACTGCGGCACAAAAAAGGCTTTGTGTCTTTTTATACAAAGACACAAAGCCTAATATTAATTAGCTAATTATTACGGTAGACGTAAAGCGCTGACTTTGCCATCACGTGTTTGAATAAATAACATATCGTCAGATACAACTGGTTGAGCGTAGGTGCCAACTTCATCAAACGAAAAACCACCGATAAACCACCAAAAAATAGAACGGTTATAATCATTAAATTTATAACGCGCGACTATTTCACCAGAGTTTTTATCAAAAAAGTGCGAATAACCTTCATAATCACCAACAACAATCATATCTTTATATACAACAGGTTGTGCTAAGCGACGGTTATACAGTTCAGACGATGTCCACTTTTCAATACCACTTGCAGCATCAACCGCAACGACATTACCTTTAGCATCCGTTAAATAAAGAACACCGGCATCAATAGCTAGATTACGATACGAAGAATATTCACGCTTCCACAATATTCGGCCAGACATCATATCTAATGCAGATAAGTTACCATTATAAGCAATGCTATAAATGCTTGAACCATTGACTAAAGGCTTACTATCCGCATCTATCAATTGTTCTAACTCTGTTGTCCCTTGGCTAGAACCAATCGCTTGTTCCCAAGCTGGGATACCTCGTTCAAGAATAACAACCGATAATTTACCTGTAGCAGTGCCAATTAATACACCACCACCAGCAATTGTAGGAGAAGATGTTCCACGTAAAGACAGTGCAGGGACATCCGTCTCTATTTGCCAACGAATTTCACCAGTATCTGGGTGTAATGCAGCAACATAACCTGAGGCTGTGGTAACAGCAATCCAACCTTCACCAGCCGCTGGCGCCGCAACGACTTCGCCTTTAACTTCGGTACGCCATAACACTTCGCCAGTTTCTTGTGATAACGCTAATACATCACCGTTTTCAGTGCCTATATATAAATTATTATAAGCAGCTGTAATACCACCGCTTAA
The DNA here is from genome assembly GCA_034111705.1 of Psychrosphaera sp. Taxonomy (GTDB): domain Bacteria; phylum Pseudomonadota; class Gammaproteobacteria; order Enterobacterales; family Alteromonadaceae; genus Psychrosphaera. The sequence continues at coordinate 11,110 of JAWUWS010000098.1, read as the reverse complement.
TTTTTCAGGCGCGATTGTAGTAAATGTTAAGTCATCCCATAGTGTAGGGGCGTTAACTCTAACGTCTGTTGACCACTTTTCATCACCTGTTTTTTGATCAAACGCAATGACTTCACCATCTCTGCTTGCAGCAAAAAGATAATCACCTGCAGCTGCGGGAGATAAATTTGAAAAGTAATTATCAACGCCTTCGCCGACATTCTCATGCCAAACTAATTCAATTTCTTTACTCGCATTTATTGGCTTAATTTCAGCTATGCGAAATTCTTCTTTAACTTCATTATTTGTTTCACATCCGGCTAAACCGAATAATAATGCAAATGAAAGAGCCGTTATTTTGACTTGCTTTGACATTAACCAGGCCCTTAATTAGCTAGTTATTTTTGAAGACAAAGCTAAATCATCTAACTTCATTTTTAATAAGGTATTACCTTCCAGTCCGCCATTATCCGCAGCTAACTGATAAGACATACGAGCTTTATCTTTATCACCTTGTGCTAAGTGGCTATCACCCGTTAATTCTGCAACACGAGCAGCATAACCTTCACCTTTAATCGTAGATAAGGTTTGTAAAGCTATATCATATTGCTTTAGTTCTAATTGGATACGAGCTAAGCGTAATGACACTAGCTCTTTTAACGTTTCTAAATCTGTTAACGTTAATGCAGCTTTCAGGTTGTTTTCAGCCTGAGAGAAATCACCATCTGTTACTGCTTTCTTAGCGGCTAAAAGTTGAACAAACACTCCATAACCAGACTCACCGTATGTGGTAGTAAATGCTTTTAATTCTGACTCTACTGATTCAGACGTAACACCTTCCGCTTGGCTAACTTTAATAAATTCTTCATATTGAACTGAAGCGGCTTCTTTTTCAGCTGCTTGATTATCTACATACCAATTCCAAGTAGCAAATCCACCTATACCTAAAAATGCACCTAAAACAATTTGGGTACCATTTTCTTTCCAAAAACTTTTGATCGCTTCAACTTGTTGTTCTTCAGTAGAATAAACTTCCATTATAACCTCTATATCTGTACTACATCTGCAGGCATAAAATGTCCTGCGAATATCAATTTAAGCAAAAATCGTATTGATACGATCTTCCAATTCAGTCCAACCAACCACTTCTTGTTCTACGTTTTCACGTAAGTTTTTAATGGTGATTTGTTGGTTTGTGATTTCGTCGTCCCCCAAAATAAGTGCAATCGAAGCACCTACCTTGTCAGCTCGTTTCATTTGTTTCTTGAAGTTACCACCACCACAGTGGTTAACAACCCGCACATTCGGTGCAGCTTGTCTTAAATTTTCTGCTATTTCAACTGCTTTTATTTCTGCCTGTGTTCCAGCAGCAATCATATAGACATCAGCGGTCGACGTTGGTTCCTTTAAAATTTCTAAGGTTTGTAACAATAATACTAATCGCTCAATACCCATTGCAAAACCAACAGCTGGTGTAGCTTTGCCACCTAACTGTTCAACTAAACCGTCGTAACGCCCGCCGGCCAATACCGTACCTTGAGATCCTAAGCTAGTTGTAACCCACTCAAATACCGTTCTGTTGTAATAATCTAGTCCGCGAACTAAACGTTCGTTAACCACATATTTAATACCTGCGGCATCTAAACGTAAACGTAATTGTTGAAAGTGTTCAACTGACTCTTCGTCTAAATAATCAGATAATTTAGGTGCGTTTTCTAATAAACTTTGTACATCTTGGTTTTTACTATCCAAGATACGTAATGGATTAGTAGTTAATCTGCGTTTTGAGTCTTCATCTAACTTATCTTCATGTAACGACAAATATTCAACCAGTGCAGCACTATAGTCAGCACGAGATTCGTTAGAACCTAAAGAGTTAATTTCCAGCGTTAAATGTTCCGTTATATTAAATGCTTTCCAAAGACGCGCTGACAATAAAATAACTTCCGCATCCATGTCTGCACCAGCAAAACCATATGACTCAACGCCAAACTGATGGAATTGACGGTAACGTCCTTTTTGTGGACGTTCATGGCGGAACATTGGACCGGTATACCAAAGTCTTTGCTGTTGGTTATATAATAATGCGCCTTGATTAGCGGCTCTCACACAAACAGCTGTGCCTTCTGGACGCAATGATAACGAATCACCATTACGGTCTTCAAACGTATACATTTCTTTCTCAACGATATCCGTCACTTCACCAACTGAGCGTTTAAATAGCTCTGTAAATTCGACTATTGGAAAACGAATTTCTGAATATCCATAACTGGCGACTGTTTGACGAATAACAGATTCAACTTGCTGCCACTGAGCGGTTTCAGTTGGTAAACAGTCATTCATTCCACGAATTGCTTGAATTGGTTTAGACACTGACGATTAATTCTCTAGTTGAGTTAAAAATTAGCCGCGTATTATAGGGCTAATCAAAGCTAAGGTAAAATGATTACTTTCGAATAGGCGGTAAAATTACTAATAAGCTGGTTAATTTACATTATTGAAGATGATTCTAGTAATTTACTATCTTAATTATATGAATAAAGTTCAAAGTTCGGTATGTTACTAATAACAAAATAAATCAGTAATACTTAAGTTACCCATTGTTTAATTAAAGAAACGAATGATTTAATGCCAACACTTATAAAACAACCCATAACTCAATTACAAGTAGGCCAATATGTTGCTGGTATTTCCCAACAATTGGGGAAAATAAAAGTATCCTCCCCCGGCTGGATATCTACCAAGTCTGTCATTAATGAACTAGCCGCCAAAGGTGTTATTGAAGTCATTTTAGATACTGAAAAGCAGTTAACTAAATCTTCAATTCCAACTAACTTATCCGTTAAATCCGAGTTCCATGACGTTCCCTTTGAGGATGAATTACCAAGAGCAAAGATAGCAATTAGTAAATTACTCGTTCAATTAAAGAAGGCTTTTTTACTTGTCCGACATAAAGATATATTTGATGTGAGTTCCTTACATTTAGCTACTATGTCTTTTATTGCATCCAGTTATAGAAATCCATCAGCGGTCTTATGTCTAGTCAGAGCAATGAGTTTTGACGATTACCAATTAGGTCACGCCATGAGAACCGCAGCCTATTATTGCAAAATGTTTAGAATTAAACATTGGCCATCCGATACAATCCAAGATTGGATATTAGGCGCGTTGTTGCACGACATAGGTAAACTACATATGCAACAAAGTATTCAACAACCTAATTCATTAGATATTGACCAATCAATCAGAGATAACAACACATTCATAGTACAAGCTCATGTAGAAAATGGTGTGAATATCGCTAATAAAATTGGCGGTTTAGCTAGAGAAACCATTGAAGTTATACAAATGCATCATGAACGAATTGACGGCTCTGGTTACCCAATAGGGGATCAATTAACCGAAATCAATGAGCCAATGCGTATATTTACTATTATCGATGAATTAGACCGTTTAATGCACATACCAGTTAACGGTAGATTCCTAACGGCAATTCAAGCCTATCAAGCACTGTTAAAAATGGAAAAGCAGTTTGATATCGCAATATTACAACAACTGATCAAATCTATTGGAATTTATCCACCAGGGTCGATAGTAATACTTAAAAGCGGGCGTGTAGGTATTGTATTAGAACATCATGGCTCTACGGTTAAACCAGATATAAAACTCATTTATGATGATAAATCATCAGTACATACTAAAGTTATCGTTTTATGTTTAAGTAAATCGAAAGAAACGGATGAAATTAGTGACTTCTATCATAAAATAACCTTCCCAGATTTAGTTGAACATTATTTATAATGTTCAACTATCTATAGTCTCAAACGTTATACTCACAACCTTTACGATCATGAATACAACTAACTCAGGCCTATTCCACGTAAGCTGCTATTAACAACACATTCAAGTTCATTGTATGTGGTCCCAGCTCTCGCCATAGATGCGGTTCCTTGAAGCGTAGTGTACAAACATAAAGCATGATCATCCGCATTTATATTTAACCCCAACTCAATTGACTCTTTATCATTTTTAAGAATATTAACGAGCGCGGCTTGACCATCGCACCTAGCTGAATTTAATAATTCAGCGGCACCTTCCGGTATCGTCTCAGCTACTAATTCAGCCTGACAGTAAGCTAAATAACATCCCTTAGGCTTAGCTCCAGAGCATTGAGCTTCAACAACTGACATCATATAATTTTTTAAACGTTGAAAGAGAGGCAAGCTAGGATCAGTTAAAAAATGTGAATGTTTTTTTGCATTATTGTCGATATACAGTTGTGTGGTTTTTATAAATAAAGCTTCTTTATTTCCAAATGCACTGTACATGCTAGGTTTATTAATCCCCATGCTCTGGGTTAAATCAGACAAAGATGCCCCTATATAACCTTTAGCCCAAAAAACGTTCATTGCTGATGTTAATGCATCATTCACATCAAACTCTTTTTTTCTGCCACTAGCCATAATAATATCCACCCCTTTACTGTTAACTCTTCTATTGTACCTAAAGGTACAAGACAATCAAACATTAGATCATTTAATAAAATCGACTAAAGCCAACTGCCCAACTTTTATATTATTAAAACGCCAAACAATCAAATCTTGTTTGATCTCAAGTAACGTTAGTCCATCTTGTAATTCGTAGCCTTCATATAAAGTTTTTCCATTTATCCTTACCCAACGCTCACTGATTTCAGACGAAAATATATGCATCTGATAAATCAAATCAGGTAAAGACTGAACTTGATAACCTGTTAAATCATCCAACATCAATAAGTCAGATGATTGAGATAAGCTGATTTTAAATGACTCATCAGACATTGGAGCTTTCTCTGTCGCCTTTATCGCTTCGGCAAAAGTGGCCTTAAGTTTGTCTGGCACATTATTAAGTGCAACTTGTTCATCACTCAATTGTGGCTCTTCAATTTTTTCTTGTGATATTTTAGCTTTAACCGATTCAGAGCTAGTTTGTTCGTCTTTGTTTGTAGCGCTTGGCTTTTGATTTAATTCGCTGACTTTTGAAACAACCCTTCCTGTAGAGTCTAATGCAATTTCAACGGTTTTCTGATCATTTGCATTTAATGTTTTATTCTCATTACTTCCCAGCTCGACAGTTTCAATTACATCAACTGGTGCAGTAATAACCTTTGCACTTTTATCTAAAGGAGTGTTATTAGCCAACAATGCATTGCCATAAATATAGCCCGCTAATAAGCCAACGACTAAGAGTAAACTAGCTATAAGAAACCAAACTAAAGAAGGTATATGCTTGTTACCTTGCTGAACGTTATTTCCGACACTCGTGAATTTATTTATCGAAAATTGATCTGCTTGAGCTGCATTCATATTTTCACTATTGGTTAAAAAGTCAGAATGATAGATCTTATTCTTTGAAAAGCTTTCATTAACATCCTCTGCCGACTTTTCTGTATAAGTTGCACTAGCAGATTTGTTTTTATTATTTTTTAACAAGGCTTCATATAACAAACTCATTACATTAGTTCCAATATCGTTTAATTAAAATAGTTACGGATAACCAGTGTTACCGTTATGACAATTAAAAACGTAAAGGTTGCAACAAAGATTATTTGCTTTGTTTTACCGTCTTTAATACTTAATTGATCTCCCAATACTTCTAACGCGGCTAGTTTTGCTGTTTTGTTATCAACATACGACTGACCTTTTGCATAAGCGCCCATTAATGCACGGTCGGCCAACAAGTTAATTAACCTAGGCGTCCCTTTAGCTTGTTGATAAATGGTGGTCATCGCTTTTTTATCGAATAATGGACGAATACTGCCAACCGCTATTAATCGATGATTTATATATTCAAACGTTTCATTTTTAGTTAACGGTAACAAATGGTATCTGGCTGTAATACGTTGAGCTAATTGTCTTAATTCTCTAGTGTTTAATTTTTCTTGTAACTCTGGCTGACCAATCAAAATGATCTGCAGTAACTTCTTGTCGTTGGTTTCTAAATTGGTAAATAAACGAAGTTGTTCTAACGCTTCTGTTGATAAATGCTGAGCTTCATCTATTACTAATAAGCTCGACCGACCAAGTTTGTCTTGCTCTATTAAAAAAAGCTGAAAAGCATCTGACAGAGATTTATGATCATTTTTATCCAGCACATTAATACGAAAAGAATCACATACAGTTTGTAATAATTGAATATTATTTAAGGTTGGATTAAGTATATAGGCAACGTTAAACGAATCAGGTAAATCACCTAAAACTGCACGACTGACCATAGTTTTTCCAGTACCTACTTCACCAGTTAACATGACAAACCCACCGTTTCCACGCAGTCCGTAACGTAAGTAACCAATTGCTTCTTTATGACGGCTACTTGGATATAATAAATTAGGGTTTGGCGCGATATTAAACGGCTCTTGTTTTAGCTGAAAATACTCTAAGTACATTTATGACTACTTCAAATTAACGGGTTAAACAAATAACGTCCTAGCTACTAGTAACAATAGCGACTTTCGAATAATAACAGAATATACTAACGGAATAAGTAAAAGTTAGATTAAGGTTTTTCAGTGCAAATATATCTCGTCGGTGGAGCAGTCAGAGACACATTATTACAGTACCCGATAAAAGATAAAGACTACTTAGTAACTGGTGCCACGATTGAGCAAATGCTTGAGTTAGGTTATCAACAAGTTGGTAAATCATTCCCTGTATTTTTGCACCCAGAGACTCATCAAGAGTATGCACTGGCACGTACTGAGAAAAAATCAGGTAGTGGTTACACTGGATTTGTTTGTGACTTTTCTACCGACATTACCGTTGAGCAAGATTTACAACGCCGTGATTTAACTGTTAATGCCATGGCAATGGACTCAGGCAATAACATAATTGACCCGTACAATGGCCAACAAGATTTACAAGATAAACTCCTGCGCCATGTATCAGGTGCGTTCAGTGAAGACCCTTTACGTGTATTACGCGTAGCAAGGTTTGCAGCAAGATACCATCACTTAGGATTTACCATTGCCGATGAAACCTTGGCACTTATGTCTCATATAACAAAATCTGGTGAGTTATTATCCTTGACACCTGAGCGTGTTTGGCAAGAAATACAATCATCATTAGCTGAGCAGTCTGCTCAAGTCTTTTTTGAAGTACTGCATGACGTGGGCGCATTAGCCGTATTATTACCAGAGTTAGATTCTTTATGGGGTGTGCCTAACCCTGCCAAATGGCATCCAGAAATTGATACTGGAATTCATACCATGATGGTCTTACATCAAGCTTGTTTATTAACAGACTCGTTGGAAGTACGTTTTGCAGCTTTGTGTCATGATTTAGGCAAAGGTTTAAGCCCTATAGATAATTTACCTCATCATCACGGTCATGAAAAATCTGGTGTTGCTTTGGTTAAAAATATTTGCCAACGTTTAAAAATACCTAATGACTTTAGGGAACTGGCTGAGATCATGAGTCAATTTCATAGTCACATTCATCGCGCTTTTGAATTAAAAGCATGCACCATATTAAAAGTATTTGATAAAACGGATGCTTGGCGAAAGCCCTACAGATTCAATCAGTTTTTAATTGCTTGTAAAGCGGACTTGCAAGGTAGAACTGGATTTGAGAATAAGGAATATCCACAAAGTGAATTTATTTTAGATTTATTACAAGCAGCCAATAAAGTTGCTGTACAAGATATTATCAAATCAGGGTTTAGTGGAGCTGAAATTAGAGTGGAATTATCAAAACGCAGAATTGCTGAAATACAATCTCTGGCGGTATCAATTAAAAAATGTAATTAAATCATCTATTCAAAAAGACAAAAGCACAGATAACTAAGAGTAGTTTCTGTGCTTTTCATTACATTATATATTTATAAAACGGTAATTTTCATTAGATGAAAAACGCAATCAAAACTCCACCAAGTGCCAAGCGATAGATCACAAATGGCATCATGCCAATTTTCTCAACCAATATTAAAAAATAATGAATACAGGCATAAGCACTAACAAAAGATAACAATGTACCTAAACCAATTGCCGTCCAATCAACAGGAATAACTTGCTGACTTAGTTCCAGAGTTTTATATCCGCCAGCTGCCAATATTAATGGTATCGACAATAAAAATGAAAACCGTGCTGCGGCTTTTGCTGTTAATCCAAGCATTAATCCTGCAGTTATTGTTATTCCGCTACGTGACGTCCCTGGAATTAATGCCAGAACTTGAGCAAAACCAATCACTAGTACGTCTTTTACTGTAACTTGATATTCACCTTTAGTCTGTTTAGCTTTTTTATCAGCCAACCATAACAACAAACCAAATAAAATAGTCGTGATTGCAATCACAGTAGCGTTTCTTAAGTGATTTTCAATGAAATCATTAAATATCAATCCTGCTAATCCTGCCGGAATAGTTCCTAGAATTATCAACCAAGCCAATCGACTTTCTGAGTCATGTTTGCCAAACAAAGATGCAAACCAACTTACCGCCATACGGCCCACTTCCTGACGGAAATACAATACAACGGCACACAAACTACCAGCATGTACAGCAACATCAAAAGCCAACCCTTGATCATCCCACCCCAATACTTGTGATGGTAAAATCAAATGGGCAGAACTAGAAATGGGTAAAAATTCAGTTAATCCCTGTAATATGGCTAAAACGATGATCTCAATAAATCCCACGATATAACTTCCTTAACGTAATTTTTATAACGGATTAATTTAACGTATTTGCACGTTCTATAATAACGCCAACACTTGTCGTATTGGGTACCGCACCTAGTTTCCGTAATGTCACTTTTACGCTACTTACGTGATAATCACTTAGGATCATTTGAGCCACTTTTTCTGCAACGGTTTCGATTAACTCAGCTTGATTTTGTTTTGCTAAGTCAACAACATCATTTGCAACTTCTGAATAATCTACGGTTTTTGATAAATCATCTATCTGAGCTGCGGCTTTAATATCTGTTCGCATTTCAATATCAAATTGTAACGTTTGCTCAATTGTCTTTTCCCAATCATAAACACCAATTACTGTGTCTACTTTTAACGCTTCTATAAATACAATGTCGTGAACCATTAATTATTCCTAAATTAGTTCTGATTGAGTTAACTATTCTGGTCGGATACCATATTTATCTGTAACTCGTTATAGTGAAGCCATTAGGCGCATATACCAATATAGAATGAACTAATATATATTGGTATGTCCACAAAGAGCGCGAATTCTATCCCAAAAAACTAAATTGAGAAACTGATGCATGTAGACTTTTTGTTGGTATTAATAATTTCCTATTTTTTAGGCTCTATTAATTCAGCAATTATTTTTAGTAAATTACGTAATTTACCAGATCCGAGAACAGTAGGTTCTAATAATCCTGGCGCAACCAATGTCTATAGAGTGGCAGGTAAAACCACAGCTATAATTGTATTATTTTTTGATGTATTAAAAGGCATACTTGCAACTTGGGGTAGTTATTACATTGGCCTCACTCCGACAGAAATTGGTTTTGCTGGTTTAGCTTGTTGCTTAGGTCACATGTTCCCAATCTTTTTTAAATTTAAAGGCGGTAAAGCGGTTGCTACTGGATTTGGTTGTTTGTTACCTGTAGGTATTTCATTAGGCGTAAGTTTATTATTTGTCTGGTATTTAGTGTTTAGAAAAACGGGTTACTCATCTCTTGCCGCGATCATTTCCGTAGGTTTATCACCATTAGCCACATTATATATTGCTGAAAAGTATGTTTTACCAGTGAGTATGATTGCAGCGTTAATCATTATTAGACATATACCTAACTTACTGAGGTTAGTCGATGGTACAGAGCCAAAGACTAAACGCAGTTAAAACTTTTTCAGTTAGATATTAAATAGGTGGAAGCTCTTCAATTGACCATCTTGGTTTAGCTTTAATTAATAAATCGGTATTACCGTACTTTTCTAACCGCTGAGCGCCAGCATAAGCAATCATAGCGCCGTTGTCTGTACAAAACTCATGACGAGGGTAATAAACTTGCCCTTTATGTTTCTCCATTAATTTAGCTAATTTATTACGTAATTCAGTATTGGCACTAACCCCACCTGCAATCACTAAGGTTTTAATACCGGTTTGCTCTACTGCTCTTCTGCACTTAATGGAAATGGTATCTACAACAGCCTCTTGGAATGCATAAGCAATATCTGCTTTTATTTGTTCAACGTTTTCAGGGGCATCTTCATTTTGGGTAGACTTACTACCGGCTAAAATAATACCTTCTGAGCGTATAACATTCGCCGCTGCTGTTTTCAATCCACTAAAAGAAAAGTCCAACCCAGGTCTATCTGTCATTGGACGTGGAAATTTATATACGCCTGGCGTACCAGATTCGGCTAATTTAGCTAACATAGGGCCACCTGGATAATCTAATCCAAGTAATTTGGCCGTTTTATCAAAGGCTTCGCCTGCGGCATCGTCAATTGACTCACCAAGTATTTGATAATCACCAATGGCTTTCACTTCAACAAGCTGTGTGTGGCCGCCTGACACTAATAAAGCGATAAACGGAAACGCTGGAGTATCATCCTCTAACATAGGTGCTAATAAGTGTCCTTCCATATGATGTACTGGTACAGCTGGAATATCCCAAGCAAAAGCCAGTGAACGTCCAATACAAGCTCCAACCATTAACGCACCAACTAAACCTGGACCTGATGTATAAGCAATACCATCTAAATCATCTTTACTTATATTAGTGTCAGCCATGACTTTTTTAATTAAAGGTATGGTTTTACGCACATGATCTCGAGATGCTAATTCAGGGACAACACCACCGTAATCTGCGTGTACATCTATTTGGCTATATAACTCATGCGCTAACAATCCCTTGTCAGTATCAAACAGAGCAATTCCTGTTTCATCACATGAAGATTCGATACCTAAAATTAACATCTAGTGAAACCTTTCTATTAATAGTAAAATAACTGAAACCATTACTGGCCAATTTTTAGCCGACTTAATTACGTCAGAGCCTTTTAAGTTGGCGGCATTCTACCCATTCTTTAATTATTCCTCCAGTATTTAAATTAGGACTTTACATTTAGTATTAGATGGCATTAAAATGCCGCACTATTTTTATTAGTCTTGGTTAATATTTAACCATATATCC
>JAWUWS010000097.1:0-26920 GCA_034111705.1 Psychrosphaera sp. | reverse complement strand
AGCGTTCATGTGAAAAAGCAGGTATCCTTTCAGAAGTGCGTCGTCGTGAACATTTCGAAAAAACAACTTGGGCACGTAAGCGTAAGAAAGCCGCAGCTGTTAAACGTCACTTGAAAAAAGTTTCACGTGAGAACGCTCGTCGCATCAAGCTTTACTAATATTGGTTTACTTTCTCTAAAGGATTTTCCATGAATTTGAAAGATCGGCTTAAAGAAGCTATGAAAGATGCAATGCGTGCTAAAGCGAAACTTAGCTTAACCACAATTCGCATGATCATGGCGGCTATTAAGCAAAGAGAAGTTGACGAAAGAATTGAACTGGTCGATGAAGACGTGATCGCTATTTTAACCAAAATGGTTAAACAGCGTCGCGATTCTCAAGCACAATTTGAAAGTGCTGATCGACCAGAGTTAGCTGAAAAAGAAGCGGCTGAGATAGTGATTATCGAAGCATTTTTACCTCTACCTCTTACAGAGGAAGAAGTAACATCACTGATAGCGAATGCTATAACATCTTCTGGTGCTTCAGGCATGCAGGATATGGGTAAAGTGATGGCTGAGTTAAAACCAACTATTACAGGTCGTGCTGACATGGGTAAAGTAAGTGGATTAGTAAGAACTCAACTTAACAGTTAGTTTTAATCTACACCCAAGTAAAAGCTTGAATCAAAACCGTGCATTTTCGAATGTGCGGTTTTGTTGTTTTTGTAACAAGTATTATTTTTCTATTGTTTCCAGAACGCAGCTATTCTGCAATAATCCCCTCTATTCACTTTTAGACTAATTTTATACTTAATAAATAAGAGGTTTTGTGTCCGGACGTATTCCAAAACAGTTTATCGATGATTTAATTGAACGTACTGCCGTTGTCGATTTAATTGATGCAAAAGTTCCTCTAAAAAAAGCAGGTAAAAACTACCAAGCTTGTTGCCCTTTTCATAATGAAAAATCTCCTTCCTTTAGTGTAAGTCCAGAAAAACAGTTTTATCATTGTTTTGGTTGTGGCGCGCATGGCAATGTTATTGGCTTCTTAATGGAGTATGAACAACTTGAATTTGTTGAAGCCATTGAAGAGCTCGCTCGTTTACATGGTTTGGATATTCCCCGCGAAGATGTAAAAGGGAAAACACAAAAATACGAATCAGTTAGTCGTGAGCAAAAACTATCTGATTATGAATTATTAGAAACGGCGAGTAAGTTTTTTCAGCATCAAGTAAAACATGATGAAAACTCACCTAAGGTCATTGAATATTTAAAGTCTCGCTCGTTAAGTGGTGAAATCGTCCAACATTACGGTATCGGTTATGCCCCTGACTCTTGGGATGGCGCATTAAAATCTTTATCCAAAACACCAGAGCAGCAACAGCAATTAGTTGATTTGAAAATTCTAACCCAAAATGACAAAAGCAGAACCTACGATTTTTTTCGCAATCGAGTCATGTTTCCAATTAGAGATAAGCGTGGCCGTGTTGTTGGATTTGGTGGACGAGTCATCGACGACTCTATGCCTAAATACCTTAATTCTCCAGAAACTCGTGTATTTCATAAAGGCCGCGAATTATATGGTTTTTATCAGGCAAAAGTAGCCAATCCAAAACTTGAAAAGGTATTAATTGTTGAAGGTTATATGGATGTTGTTTCATTAGCTCAACAAGGTATTAATTACGCCGTAGCTGCACTTGGAACAGCGACAACTGGCGAACACATGCAAATGTTATTTAGAGCAACACGGCAAGTTATATGCTGTTATGACGGCGACCGAGCTGGTAGAGACGCGGCTTGGCGTGCATTAGAAAATGCATTAGCACATTTAAAAGATGGTATAGACCTTAGGTTCTCATTTTTACCTGATGGTGAAGACCCTGATACTATGGTGCAAAAAGAAGGTAAAGATGCCTTTGAACAACGTATTAGTAAATCAACACCTTTGCTTAGTTATTTCTACGAACATTTTCTAATTGACTTAGACATTACCACTGACGCAGGAAAGTCAGCATTAGTAGCAGCAGCTAAACCATTAATTGAAATGGTTCCAAGTGATTACTATAAAGAAGCACTAATGGCCAAACTCGCTGATTTAATTGGCAAGTCAGTTGATAAACTAATTGGTTTTAATCGCTCTCCTGTCGCACAAATAAGACAAAAACAAACCGAATTACAAGTCACACCAATGCGACGTGCTATTGCATTATTGTTGCAGCACCCCCATTTAGCTAAGGCAGTCCCTTTTATTCCAGCGTTAAGTCAAGCTGACTTACCTGGTTTTAGTGTATTGATTAATATTCAAAAGACGATTCTAGAGCAACCTGAAATAAAACCTCATGTGCTATTAGAGCGGTTTAGAGAAAGTACAAAAGAGTATTCTTTCTTATCTCGTTTATTTGGATGGGAACATCATATTACTGAAGAGAATTTAGCGCCTGAATTTGTAACAACATTTAAATTTTTACAAGATAATTATTTAAAAAAACGCTTGGAGCAACTAGAAATAAAAGGCAAAACAAATCAGTTAAACAAAGAGGAATGGAAAGAATATAGTGCATTATTAATGGCACTAAAAAAATAATATCAAACTTAATTTTTAAAGTCTTTTATGAACTTAATTTAAATTAGGCTTACTAAATAATAACCAGTAATTTATAGCCAGAATTTAATTCTAATGTTATAATTGCAAGTTCGCTTTTTAAAGCATAACTCTATGAGTTATGGATAAAAGCAATACGATTTTGATGTTCAATAACTAGGTGGAAGATAATCTGTATGGAGCAAACTCCTCAGTCTCAACTAAAACTCCTTATTCTTAGAGGTCGCGAGCAAGGTTACCTTACCTTTGCTGAAGTAAACGATCACCTTCCACAGGATATGATCGACGCAGATCAAGTCGAAGACATTATTCAAATGATCAACGACATGGGCATTAAAGTGTGTGAAACACCACCTGATGCTGATGAATTATTAATGCAAGAACAAACCAGTGACGACGAAGTTGTTGAAGCTGCTGCACAGGCTCTTGCTACTGTTGAAAAAGAAATTGGCCGAACAACAGACCCTGTCCGCATGTATATGCGTGAAATGGGCACGGTTGAATTACTTACTCGCGAAGGCGAAATAGTAATCGCAAAAAGAATTGAAGCGGGTATTTATACCGTTCAATCTTCAGTTGCCGAGTATCCTCAAGCTATTAGCTATTTATTGGACCAATGGGACCAGTTTGAAGCTGAAGAAATTCGTTTAAGTGACATCATTGTCGGGTTTTTAGATCCAAATGAAGAAGATGTTGCTCCAGCAGCAACTCACGTTGGTTCAGAATTAACAGATGACCAATTAGCTGATGAAGACGGCGACGATACTGACTCTGATGATGAAGACGAAGAAGAGATTGATACAGGCCCAGATCCAGAAGAAGCACGTGAACACTTTGTTGAATTACGTCGTTTATATGAAGAATCTACGGTTTCTATTGAATCACTAGGTCGTGCACACCCAGACACACAAGAAAAAATCTCGGCTCTTGGTGAACACTTCAGATTATTTAAATTAATTCCTAAACAGTTTGATCGTCTAGTACGTAATATGCGTGAGATGATGGACCGTGTTCGTGTTCAAGAACGTTTGATCATGAAACATTGTTGTGGTTACGCTAAATTACCTAAAAAAGATTTCATTAAAATCTTCCCAGGTAACGAAACAAAAACGTCATGGTTTGATTTATTACAAGCTGGCGGTGACGTAACAGCAAGACGTTTACAAGATGTTAATACGGAAGTTCGTCGTAGCATTCAAAAATTAAAAGAAATTGAGATTGAAACTCGATTGAACATTGAAGCGATTAAAGATATTAATCGCCGTATGTCAATTGGTGAAGCTAAAGCTCGACGCGCTAAAAAAGAAATGGTTGAAGCCAACTTACGTTTGGTTATTTCAATTGCTAAAAAATACACAAATCGTGGTTTACAATTCTTAGACTTAATCCAAGAAGGTAACATTGGTTTGATGAAGGCCGTTGATAAGTTTGAATATCGCCGTGGTTATAAGTTCTCAACTTATGCTACTTGGTGGATACGTCAGGCAATTACTCGTTCTATCGCCGACCAAGCACGTACAATCCGTATTCCAGTACATATGATTGAAACGATTAATAAATTAAATCGTATTTCACGTCAGATGTTACAAGAAATGGGACGTGAGCCTACACCAGAAGAACTAGCTGAACGTATGATCATGCCAGAAGATAAAATTCGTAAAGTACTTAAAATTGCGAAAGAGCCTATCTCAATGGAAACGCCAATAGGTGACGATGAAGACTCTCACTTAGGTGACTTCATTGAAGATACAACAATCTCTTCTCCTGTTGATACAACAACATCTGAAGGCTTGCAAGATGCGACTCGTGATGTATTGTCAGGCTTAACAGCTCGTGAAGCTAAAGTACTACGTATGCGTTTTGGTATTGATATGAATACTGACCACACGTTAGAAGAAGTTGGTAAACAGTTTGATGTAACACGTGAACGTATTCGTCAAATTGAAGCAAAAGCGTTGCGTAAACTACGTCACCCTTCACGCTCAGAACCTCTTAAGACTTTCTTAGACGATTAATTTTATTTTTTATTAAAAACCCACTCCACGTGGGTTTTTTTATACCTATAAATTGCCTCCAAGAAAGTCTCTATAAATCATAGCCTCAAGTTTAATACATTATCAGCTTTGATTGAGTAAGCTCAATATGAAGCTTTTCGCTGCTCTATAGCATGACGTCAAGTTCGTCACTCAACCAGTTAAAGACAGATACAAAAATGCCGCTGATAAAAGCGGCACTTATTTTATAACTAAGCTTAATTGTTAAGCTAATTCATCCGATGCGATGTGATAACGAGGATCTTCGTTAATATTCATCTCAACATACTTTTGTGCTTTGACTAACAGCTCTCTACATTCTGGGCTAATATGACGAATGTGTAGCTTCTTCCCTGCTGCTTCATACTTATCAGCCAAACTATCAATAGCGTCAATACCAGAACTATCCCAAATTCGTGACTTCTTAAATTCAATCACCACATCTTGAGGGTCGTTTTCAATATCGAATAACTCTTTAAAGTTACCAACTGAGCCAAAGAATAAAGGTCCTTCAAGTTCATATACTTTCCAATTCTCTTCGTCTATATGAGTACGAGCAAAAATATTAGACGCATGTTTCCAAGCAAACACTAATGCTGACACAATAACACCAACAATAACTGCAATTGCTAAATCAGCTGCCACAGTTACTCCCGTCACTAGTAACAGAACAAATGCATCTTCTTTATTCGCACCTCTTAGTATTTTGAATGACGCCCATTCAAACGTACCAAGTACAACCATAAACATAACACCAACTAATGCAGCAAGTGGAATCATTTCAATCCAAGGGGCTAAGAATAAGATAAAGGCTAGTAACACTAGAGCAGCAGTAATTCCTGATAAACGACCGCGTCCGCCTGAGTTAATATTGATCATAGATTGGCCTATCATGGCACAGCCGCCCATTCCACCAAAGAAGCCGTTTACTGTATTAGCAACGCCTTGACCAACACACTCTTTATTACTGCGTCCGCGAGTATTAGTTAGTTCATCTATCAATGTTAACGTTAACAATGACTCAATCAAACCAATTAACGCGATAATAACAGCAGTTGGTAATATGATATAAAGAGTTTCAAGTGTAAAAGGAACCATAGGGATATGAAACGACGGTAACTCACCTGCTAAGGTTGCAGCTGCTTTTTCTGCTTCAGGTAACATGTCTCGAACAAAATCAATTACAGTACGAGCTTCTAAATCTAAGCCGTGTACAGCGAATGTAACCGCAAGAATTGCAACTAAAGACGATGGTACTGCTGTTGTTAACTTAGGTAAGAAGTAAATAATAGCCATAGTTAAGGTAACAAGCCCTAACATTATATACATCTGGCTACCTGCCATCCAATGCTGAATACCTGTGGTATCAAAAACTTTAAACTGCCCCATTTGAGCAAGGAAAATAACTATGGCTAAACCATTAACAAAACCTAACATTACAGGGTAAGGCACAAGTCGAATAAATTTACCGAGCTTAAATATCCCAAACATTATTTGTATTAAGCCAGCTAAGACCACTGCGGCAAATAAATATTGGATACCATACTGTGCAACTAATGCCACCATAACAACGGCTGTTGCACCTGTGGCACCTGAGATCATTCCAGGTCGTCCACCAATTGCAGAGGTAATTAATCCCATCATAAATGCGGCATATAAACCAATCATTGGATCTACCCCAGCGACAAAAGCAAAGGCTACGGCTTCAGGAACTAATGCTAATGCAACAGTAATACCCGATAACACGTCATTTTTTACATTTGAATCACTTTTAGTGATCAGATTAAACATGACAACTCCAAATTATTTTACTAAAAATTAGATTTTGTAAACTGAGTATATTTCACCCAGTTAGAAAGGACGGGATAGTAGCAAACTTACAACTCAAATTCACTAAGTTAAGTACTGTAGTTTAGTGAAACTATTTCATGATTAATAAATCAAAAGTATAAAAAAAGCCAATCAATGATTGGCTTGTTATCACTCTAATTTAAAACAAATTATCTAATTTGTAGAATTGTTTGAGTAATCGTTGAGTTAACTTCCAATGCTCGTGAGTTAGCTTGGTAGTTACGCTGAGCAGTGATCAAATCAACAAGCTCATCGGTCAAGCTGGTGTTAGATTGTTCTAATGTACCTGAATATATTTGACCAAATGTCCCTGTATCTGGCTCACCAGCTAGAGGCTGACCTGATGCATTACTTTCAGTCCATGAAGTATTACCAACTTGAGTCAAACCTTGTTCATTAGCAAAACGAGCAAGAGCAACTTTGCTGATAGCGCTTGTATCACCATTAGAGTATTGAGCTTCAATTAATCCGTCAGTATCTATAGTTACACCCGTTAATCGACCAACAGTCGTACCATCTTGGCTTAACGAGTCAACTTCATACCCTGATGCGTATTGAGTTAAGTCTGACATGTTTATCGTGATCAGTTGATCCGGATCCGCACCGTTAGTTATAGCGCCAGCACCTAAATATGGAGCAACAGGAGCAGGTACAATAGATGTAGCAGAAGTATCTGACCCTAAACGTTCCGTTACAGGAACAGGGAAGGTTTCATCTACTGTTACACCTGAGGAGTCAAACTGTATTAACATACCACGTTGACCCGCTGTACTTTCAAATACAACACCTGTGCCACCACTTTCTGCTGTATTATCTTCTAAATCTACAACAACAGTATTTCCATCATCGTCGGTTACTGTTGTGAACATAATCCAACTATTCTCATTATCTTGCTGAGCAGTTGGTACAGCAGTTAAATCAGGAATAAAACCATCCGTTGCTGATAGAACGGATGAGGAGTCAGCCTCTGTTTGTAACGTTGCTGGATCCGTCGTTTTCACATAATAAACTGAAGCAATTCTAGTATTACCTAATGAATCATAAATAATAGTAGACGTAGAAAAGTTATATGTATCTGTATCTAAAGGATCAAAGTCTAACGGGTCTAAAACATCATCACTACTGTCTAAGTTTACGGTTAAATCAATATTTTCAGTTTGTGTTGGCGCTCCAGCGGTATCCGGAATTTCAATTTCATCAGTGGTACTTAAACTAACTGATGTAACTGTGCCATCTTCACTAACAGGAAACCCTTGCAAGTAGTTGCCGTTTGAATCAACAATATAATTTTCTGAGTTTAACTTAAATGCACCGGAACGTGTGTATGTTAAGTCTTCAGTGGATTGGTCACTGGTCATCGCAAAGAAACCACTACCAGAAATCGCCATGTCTAATGTATTAGATGTGAAAAGCAAACTGCCTTGAGTAAATTGTTGAGCAACATCATTAACTAAAACACCGTCTCCATTTTCCGTTTTTGAGTTTGAAAAAATTGACGATGAGTATACATCAGCAAACTCAGCACGAGACTCTTTAAAGCCGTATGTATTAACGTTTGATATATTATTCGCCGTTACATCCAGATCTTTCTGAGCTGCTTTTAAACCACTTAATGCTATATTAAAAGACATGGGATTCCCCTATTCATTTCTGCGATTTACATCGCGTTTTAAATAATTATTTAGACCTAAACAACCTGTATCTAACTACCAACGGCTAATACATCTTCTAATGTAATCGCACCTAAACCTTGTAAGTTTAATTCAAGTCCTGTGCCACTTTGCCCAAGCGTTACCGAGCTTACATCCGCGTAGGTTAATACAGTGAGTTGCTGAGACTCTCCGGCAACAAGGCCGCTAAATTCAAATGTATACTGTCCAGGAGGCAAAGGATTGCCATCTGTATCTGTTCCATCCCATTCAAAATCTACCATTCCTGCACTTTGATCGCCTAAATAATCAGTATCAACTAAACTTCCAGACTCATCATAAACGAGCATATTTACAGTTTGAGCCGTAGATGGAATAGCAACTTGTCCATTAACTCCAGTGCCGTCTGAGTATGCTAACGAACTGTTTATTAATACATTTCTACCAACTAACGAAGAAGCTTCTAACGCTTGATTTGATGTCATTGAGGCGGTAAGGGTATCAAACTTATCACCTAAATCGCTGATACCTTCTGACATAGTAAATTGTGTCATTTGGGCAATCATGTCTTCATTAGTCGTTGGATTCAGAGGGTCTTGCATTGCTAATTGGGCAGTAAGTAAAGCAAAAAAGTCGGCTTGCCCCATTTCCCCATTAACTTCTGTTGTTCCAATCTCTTCGTCTTGCCATGAAATAGCATCTATAGCTGCATTTGTCACACTAGTGGTGATTGACATAATTATTTACCTTATCTTTGCCCAAGTGTAAGTGTTTTACTTAACATCTGTTTTGCTGCATCAGCAATTTGAACATTAGTTTCATACGCACGAGATGATGAAATCATATTCGCCATTTCTTCAACAACATTCACATTTGGTTTATAAATATAACCATCTTTATCAGCCATTGGATGATTAGGGTTATGCTCTATATTCAAAGGTGCATCACTTTCCACTATCCCTAAAACACTAACGCCTTTGGCTTGAGAAGATAAAGCTTTGGTCATTTCCGCTGCAAATACAGGATGACGAGCACGATATGTTTCATCTATGCTACTAGACACCGAATTAGCATTAGCAATATTACTTGCCGTGGTATTTAAACGTATCGATTGAGCACTCATGCCCGTTGCTGATACATCAAAAACATTATACAAACTCATTATGAGTTACCTCCAGTAAGCGCTTTGTTTAAAGCTTTAATTTTGCCATTTAGAAACTCCAAACTAGTTTGATATTCCATTGAATTTTGCATAAATGCATTACGCTCAACTTGAACATCAACCGTATTACCATCACCAGTATCAGGTTGATTAGGATTTCTATATTTTTGGCTTGTGTCTATCTCAACAGACAGTTCAAAATGCTTACTGTGCGTTTTAGACATACGATGAGTTTGACTCCTTTGTGCATTAGATAATGCATCTGCAAAGTCAATATCTTTTGATTTATATCCAGGAGTGTCAGCATTAGCAATGTTACTTGATAAAAGCTCTGCCCTATCTGAACGTATTAATAATGCGTCTTGATGAATACCAAACGCTTTATCTAAACTAATTGCCATATAATCCTCCACACTCTGTTGTTGTGAATTCAAAATGCAAAATAAAGGCCAGAAGTTTTCTAAAGTAAAATATTTTATGTTTATGTATGGTTTATACGAGGTTAACTAGTTAATTAAAGCGTATTAAACGATATTTAATACTCTTTAATTATGAAGGTTATATTACAAAATATGGATTGCCGCTTTTTAATACGGCAATAATCGTTAATTTAATTTTGCCGTTATTTTTTTTGGTAAATAATACCAGGACTGCACCTGATCATATTAAATGAATCACTTAACCCGGACATAGACTCCGAAGCACCTAAAATAAGGTAACCATTAGGGTTAAGTTGTTCAGCAAACTTATTTATAATTTGTGATTTAATTTCAGCAGAAAAGTAAATCAAAACATTTCGACAAAATATAATGTCAAATTTACCAAGGAGGTGGTAACTATCTAACAAATTTAAATGTCTAAAATTAACCATGCGCTTAACATCAGAGTTAACTTGCATCATACCGTTGCTTGTATCGGCAAAAAACTTAGATTTCCGCTCAGCAGATAGACCTCTAGATAATGCTAAAGCATCATATTCGCCATTTTTACAGATATCTAACATAGTATTAGATATATCCGTACCAACAATAGAGTACATACTGCGACTATTTACACCCGCCTGCTTCTTATATTCCGCTATTGTCATTGCAATTGAATAAGGTTCTTGACCAGAAGAGCTAGCAGCAGACCAAATCTTTAGTGGCCCACCTTTATCTAATTCAGGTAACAATTTATTTTTAAGTAGTTCATACGGATAAGTATCTCGAAACCATAATGTTTCATTGGTAGTCATAGCATCAATAACAGCAGCGCGTAATTGACGCTCTGATGGTTTCATTGTTTGATTAACTAGATCAGTAATTGAATCAATACTAAATCTAGCCATTAATGGCGACAATCTACTTTTAACTAGATATTGTTTGCTATCCCCTAAAACAATTCCGCACTGTTGTTCTAAAAAATCACAAAAAACACCATAATCGCCATCACTTAAGATTTTATTACTCACTATAAATACTCTTTCCCACTAGGTTAACCTACTCTTCATGAAGCCATTTCTGTACGGCACCAGCTAATTCCTCAGGATTAAATTTAGCAATAAAGTCATCGGCACCTACTTTCTCAACCATAGCATGGTTAAATACACCGCTTAAGGATGTATGTAGAATTACGTGCAAGGCTGCTAGTTTAGGTCTAGATTTCACTTCCGCCGTCAAAGTATAACCGTCCATCACTGGCATTTCCACATCAGAGATCATTAAGCCAATCTTCTCCGTCACTGAGTGCTCACATGTTTCACCTAATTCAACAAGGTAATCTAATGCTTCTTTACCATTTTTCTTAGCTACTATCGGAAGACCAACCCCTTCAAGAGCTCTTTTAACTTGGTTACGGGCTACTGAAGAGTCATCAACTATTAATATAGTTCTATCGCCTAAATCTTTCATTATCTCTTGATCAGAGATTGTATCACTAGAAACTTGTGTGTTAGATGGTGCTATTTCTTCAAGCACTTTCTCTACGTCTAAAATCTCAACAAGATCGTCATCAATTTCAGTTACCGCAGTTAAATAATTAGAACGCCCTGAACCGCTTGGCGGTGGCATAACAGAGTCCCAGTTAAGGTTCACAATACGCTCTACAGAGTCCACTAAGAATCCCTGTATCGTTCTGTTATATTCAGTAATGATAATAAAACTATCTTCTACTTTATTTTTAATCGGTCTTCCACCAGTTGCAAGCCCCATGTCAATTACAGAGATTGTTTGACCGCGAATATGAGCTATCCCTTTGACAAAAGAGTTAAGCTTTGGCATAGAAGTTAATGGTGGGCATTGTAAAACTTCACGAACTTTAAAAACGTTGATGCCGTATCGTTGACGACCATTTAATTTAAACAATAACAACTCAAGTCGATTTTGACCAACCAACTGGGTTCTTTGATTAACCGAGTCTAGAATACTCGCCATAAATCTTCTCCATTAAATCTAGGAATGATAATTGCTTACACTATAACTATACGATAAATATCTAATATAATATGACTTTTCGCCAGCTTTTTGACATAAAAAGTATCTAGCGAACGTAACTATATGACAAAGCATAGTAAAAGGTGACGAATATGTGGAAAAATAAAATGAAAACTTACTTTATCCTATTTATTACTATACTAATGTCTGTTGATGTATCGGCTAGCCTCAATAAAACTTTAGCACATGGCAAGTTACTTAAAGATGTTATTTCTTACGTAGAACAAGAGTTTAACCCAGACGAAAGTAAAAATCTAAAAATAGTAGCTCATCCTTTAGATAGTAGGATTTCAATTAAAGAATGTGACAAAAACTTACTATTTACGGTGGCAAAAAAACGTTCATTTAGCCGCCAATTCCCAGTAAAAGCGACATGCCCCTCAGAAAATAGTCCATGGAAGGTTTTTGTTCAAGTTTCTCTTTCTGAAATGATTGAGGCATTAGTAACAAGTCAAGCTATTGCCAAAGGTGTTACCGTCGATGCCGGCATGGTAGAAATAGTGTTAGTTGATGCACAACGTATACGTAATAGAAGCTCAACAGACCTAAGCGCTATTATTGGTGGGAGAGCATTAAAGAATATACAACGTGGTTATCAAATAGGCCAGGGAGATGTGTGCTTGGTTTGTAAAGGCGACGATGTATCTATTATTGCTAAAAATAATAGCATGATGATTAAAACCTCTGGCACAGCTATTGAAAGTGGTGCAAAGGGCGAATCAATTAAAGTAAAAAATAACTCTTCAAATCGCATCATTAAAGGTATTATTGGTGACTTGAGAGAAATATACGTTAATTTATAAATAAAGTGCTAAAGTTTATTACATCAAGGTCGATATATTTGATGAGATAAAATCAACTATGGGTGTAGTTATGGTAAACAACGATATGAAAAATAGTGGAGTAAGTGGCACAAATAATGCTATTTACCAACAGAAAGATCAGCAACTCGAACAATCAAAGTTAGATGTTGCTAAACAAACTGGTCAAGCTGATACAGTTAAACCTGTTAATAAAGACTCTGTGGCATTAACACCACAGGCTAATCAACTAAAAGAGTTACAAAAACGAATTGGTGATACTGATGCGTTTGATAGCAAAAAAGTTGATGATATTAAACAGGCATTAACAGATGGCCAATATACTATCAATTATGATCGTCTAGCATCAAAACTGGCGGCATTTGAATTTGAGTTATAAATTATGTCTGAAACAAACGATTTACGGTCACAAGTAACTAAACAATTCACTAGTCAAAAATTACGCCTGCAGCAATTACAGGTAATTTTAAATGATGAATTGGCAGCAGTTAAAGATAGAGACGGTAATCTAATTTTAGACATTACAAAAAAGAAAGAGCTTCAATTAGAAGCAATAAAAAATGCAGATGCGTTACTGAATAAAGAAAAGTATGTGCAAGTTGTAAATAGTACGCAGGAATTTTCTACAATAAAAGCAGAAATAAATGATTTAGTATTACAATGTAAGCATTTGAATGAAGTAGTCTATCTTACAGCGACACAAAATCAAATTGCGATTGAACAAGTAAAACAGCTACTGTTTGGCGGTTCAAAAAATACAACATATGATGCTTATGGTAAAAAAAGTTCCAGTTCTTCTCTAAGCACTGGAATCAAAGCATAGGTATTGTTTTGATAAGCTTAAGTGCTAATGAATTATAATTTCACATCTTTCATTATTACTTGCATTAAGCTTATTATTACAATTAAAAACGCCTGATTCGTTCAACATAACTTCTTACTATTGCTACATCTAAAGGTCTTCTCTGATCATCTAATACCTTGGCAGAAAATTCATCCGCTATCTTCTTGGCTGCATTATGCATCATATTAAAAGTAGGTAATGGCTCTGCACTATTAGGTAATGTCATAAATATTGTTAAACCACGTGTAGTGACTTGTTCCATATTATCTATATCGAAAGTACCTGGGTTAAACATGTTAGCCAAACTAAATAAGATATCACCACGCCCTGCATTATCTTGATGGCGATGAAACAAATCCATCTCGCCATATCTAAACCCTAACGTTAGTAATAAAGGCAATAGCTTAGCGCCATCTATTGGAGTTCCTTCTGACTTATCCACATATAGAATAAAAACTTCTTGTTTTTCTACATTCTTAACTTCTTCCGACTCTAATAAAGTATCTTGTGTTAGGGTCTGCTCTGACTGAGCTTGAGGTTTTGTTTTATTTATAGGTTGTAATGTGTGCTCTTGTTTAAAGCTAGGTTCGTTTATTGGTTCAGCAATTACGTTAAGAGCATTTTCTGAAATAGCTGTTTTTTTATCATCATCTGCTTCATCCACCTCAAAGTTATTTGAGAATGAGTCCTTTGTATCAACCATATCTATATTTAAACTTTGCTGGGGCATGCTATCTTGGCTTTCATCTATACCAGCATCTACAATTGATTGCTCTTGCTTATGATAAATAGCATCTAAGTTCATTTTTTTAACTGGAATACTATCAGTTGAGTCCTTTTTTGCAGCTAACTGCAGCTCACTGAAGTTCATTTCCATTTGTTTTAACTTTAACCTTTGGATTTCTTGTTCTTCAGGTGCAATAACAGGTTCCGCTTCTTGCGCTTCTATTTTTGCATTTTTACGTTCTTCACCAACGGTTCGGCGAACAGTCCAAACACCATGTAAAATCACACTTCCGATCGCTAGCGTACCCAACAAAATCAGCGCTAATCTTAATTCTTCAGCCATTGTTACTACTTACCTTTGTCATTGCTTACCATGTTATAGGGCATCAGCCATTTTAACGGCCTCTTGAATATCTACAGCAACTAAACGAGAAACACCAGGTTCCTGCATCGTCACACCAGTTAAATGTGTTGCCATTTCCATCGCTACTTTATTATGACTAATAAAAATAAATTGCACCGTCTCTGACATTTCTTTTACTAACTTACAAAAACGTCCAACATTGGCATCATCCAATGGTGCATCTACTTCATCTAACATACAAAACGGTGCTGGATTAAGTCTAAATATAGAAAACACTAATGATAATGCGGTTAACGCTTTTTCTCCACCACTTAACAAGTGAATTGTTGAATTTTTCTTACCAGGAGGTCTAGCCATTATAGTTACACCGGCTTCAAGCATGTCATCTGCGGTTAATTCTAAATAGGCTGAACCACCACCGAATACTTTTGGAAACAGATGTTGCAAACCTTCATTTACTTTATCATACGTTTCTTTAAATCGAGCTCTAGACTCCCTATCTATTTTACGAATAGCATTTTCTAATGTTTCTAATGCCCCCACTAAATCATTATGCTGATCATCCAAGTAACCTTTTCTTTCGGCTTGTAATTCATACTCTTCGATTGCAGCCAAATTAATAGCGCCTAAACGAGAGATAGATTGAGTGCTTTTTTCTAATTCAGCAGCCCATTCAATTTCATTTGCCTCAGCCGGCATTGATTCTAAAATTGGTTTTAATGGTTGCTCAAGTCCATGCAAAGTTTCCAACATATTTTGAGCTCTTACTCGTGCGCCCTCACTGTCCAATTTTATAGATTCAATCTCACTGCGCATCGTGTCTAATTTCTTCAATATACCTGACTGGCCTTGTTCTAACTGAGCTATTTTCTCGGCCACTGTTGCTAATTCATTTTGTTTGTCAGTTAAGCGCTCTTCGCTTTCCAACCTAAGTTGTAAATACTCTTCAAGTTCTTCTTTCAAATCATCAACTGGATTATTATTTTTACCTAGAGACTCTTTAACTTGTTGTAGCTTAGTTTGCATTTGTTTCTGATGCTGTGTCGCTCTTGAGATATTTTGCTGTACAGCCTCACGTTGAGAATTTAATGTTTGAGATTTTAATGCAAATTGATGCGACTGGTTTTTTAATACTTCTAATGTTTGTTTCGCATTGCTTAGTTGATTAACTTTATGCTGTTTCTCTTGTTCTAACTCATCTAACTGAGTTTGTAGCTCCAGTTCCTGACTTTGATTTACTTCTAGCTGTAACTCTAATTCCAAATACTTTTCTTGTTCTAATTCTATTAACTGTAGTTGTTGCTCGGCATCTGTCGTTAATTTATCTAAAGCTGCTTGTACTTGTTCGTATTTTTGTTTGAATAACTTAACTTCAGTATTCACATTAAGTAGTCGAGTTTGGGCTTCTGACACTTGTTTTTTTATATTAGCTAATAGCGACGAAGCTTGCTGTTTAGTTGTCAGTGCTTTATTTACTTGTGTTGAAATCCGTTCTTTTAACTCTTCAGCGTCCGTTAATTGTAATTGTAAATCATCTATTTCAGATAAACGCTGTAATACATTCACGTCGCCAGATTGATTAATAGATCCTGCACTTTGCCAATTTTGACCAAGCCAAACACCAGATTTTGTGATGACACTTTGCCAATCATTCTTTTCCCAATCACTACTTTGCAACAAAGCGGCGGCATCAGATTCATGACCTGCAATCGCAACCTTATTCAACCAATTAGGATAGACACCAGATATTATCAATTCAGCGGCTGAGCCTGATTTGACAGGTTCATCTGATTCACTTACAAAGTGGCCACTTAAGGCCGTTGGTAACTTATTAGTCACTGCGCTTTGTCCGTGATGGCTTAACAATGATTCAATCGCTAACTGCCAGTCAGCTTGTACGTTAAGCTGAGTTAATAAATCACCTAGCATCTTTATTTTTTGCGCATCTAACGCCAAATTATCAACGCGAGCTAAACGTTGTTCATATTCACCTTGCCACTGACGTAAGCTCTGCAATTTTATTGATAGGTTATTACAAGTTTGAGTAACATCTTGTTGTTTAATAATGATCTGCTGGTATTCATGTTCGGTTTTATCAAATATAGCGGTTTGCTCTGACTCTTGTACCACAAGATCAATAACTTCATTATCAACAATCGTTACCTGTTCTAATACTTGCTCTAAGCTCTGCTCTATATCGGTTAAATTAGAGTCTTTTATTTCTGCATTAATAGTTAACAGTCTTTGTTTTAAAACAGATATGTTCTGCTCTACCGCTTGTAATTTAGTTTGGATAACTTGGCTAGACTGACTAGAATTAGCAGAGCGGCGCTGTTGTACAAGCCAACCTGCTTGCCATTTCTCATACGCTTCTTCCGTTTGTAACAAGCTTTCGCTAGCTTGCTCTATTTGCTCATTAACCAATTCAAATTCTGGCTCAAAGTTTTCTATTTGCTCTGTGAGTTCTTCTAGTCTTTCTTGTTCAAATACACTATGCGATTCTGATTGTTCAATGTTTTCTTGCAGTTGTGTTAATTCATCTTGTTGAGATAAAAGCTTTTCCTGTGTGAAAACAATTTGCTGTTCAACACGAGTGATTTGGTTTCCTACCTGATATACAGACTGTTGATTTGCTTGAACGGCGTCTGATAAGTCTTGATGTTGCTCTTTAAATTGCAACATACCTAACTCACCACCACGTTGCTCAGCAATAAAAGCTTCCAACTCGGTTTCTTTGGCTAAACGATCTTTTTCATACGAATTAAGTTGTTCGTTATATTTGTGCCATTTAAGTGCATACAACTCAGCTTTGTACTGTCTCTCTTTCGCTTTTAACTGCTTAAACCTTTTGGCTGTTGCCGCCTGTCGCTGTAGTTTCTCAATCTGAGTGGCTAGCTCTTGTCTCACATCTTCTAAACGCAATAAGTTTTCTCTAGTATGCTTGATGCGATTTTCAGTTTCTCTTCGGCGCTCTTTATACTTTGAAATACCAGCTGCTTCTTCAATAAAAACGCGGAGTTCCTGCGGTTTAGACTCTATGAGTTTAGAGATCATACCTTGTTCTATTATC
This sequence comes from Psychrosphaera sp., assembly GCA_034111705.1. GTDB lineage: Bacteria > Pseudomonadota > Gammaproteobacteria > Enterobacterales > Alteromonadaceae > Psychrosphaera. Next base: position 9,346 of record JAWUWS010000097.1, on the reverse strand, counting down.
GCGTAACTTCTTGGCCCTAACCCTGTACCTAAAAATATATCGGTAATATCTCTTCTGCGGCATTTACTGCCATTTAAAAAGTAACTTGATTGGGCTTCTTTAGTTACCTGACGCTTAACGGAAATTTCATTACGACTTGCAAAGCTACCTTGCAATTTACCGTCGGTGTTATCGAATACCAGCTCAACACTCGCTAAAGAAACAGGCTTTCTATTTGTAGAGCCGTTAAAAATAACGTCTGTCATTGCGTCACCACGGAGGTTTTTGGCGGAGCTTTCTCCTAAGACCCAACGAACTGCGTCGATAACGTTTGATTTCCCACAGCCATTTGGTCCAACAATAGCCGTCATTTGATCTGGAAATGGCACCGTAGTGACATCAACAAATGATTTAAATCCAGCAAGTTTTATTAGTTTTAAGCGCATGTGAAAAATATAGAAAAATTAATGAGTTATTATGTTTTTTTACATTGTAGAGCAAGATGTAAAAAATCCAATTTATTAGAGCAGACTGTAACAGAAATGTTGTACTTTGTAACATTCTAATTGTTGCATCAAAACACACCTAATTTATACTAGGGCAAATTTTTAGGGATTTTTAATATGACATTTACTGACGGTATTAAGTTTTTTTTATCAGGATTCTCTTTGATCCAAACCAAAGGATTAAAACGTTTCGTTTTAGTACCTTTAATTGTGAACTTTATCCTTTTTAGTTTTGCTATCGGTTATTTATTAGCTGAATTAGGTCTGCATATAGAGACATTAATTAGTTATCTTCCTAGTTGGCTAAGTTGGCTGGAAACACTCATTTACCCTGTCGCTCTGTTTATTATGTTATTCCTTTTTAGTTTATTTTTTACTACCGCAGCAAACTGGTTAGCGGCTCCTTTTAATGGTGTATTAGCAGAAAGAGTTGAACAGCACTTAAGCGGTCAAACACCAGATAAAGATAACGTTACCGCAATTATTAAAGCCATTCCTCATACGTTACTACGGGAATGGAAAAAATTACTTTATTTTATTCCTCGTTTCGTCGGCTATTTTTTAGTTGGCTTAATATTGCCAGGCATTGGTCAACTCATATGGTTTTTATTTATAGCTTGGGTACTGGCAGTACAGTACTGTGATTATGCATTCGATAATAACAAATATAGCTTTGATTATATGCGCTACGTATTAAGGCAGAATAAATCAGCGTGTTTTGGGTTTGGCTCTATGATTTCAATTTTTACTATGGTGCCAGTTTTGAATTTATTAGTAATGCCTGTGGCTATTTGCGGTGCTACAGCAATGTGGGTAGAGCACTTAAAACAACAAGTTGAAGACAAAAACCTTCAATAACACAACAAAATGACGATAATTTGAGCATGCTCTTTGCATTCTATCTCTATAAGATTTATGTTTAGTTACAAGGTATAAACTTACTTTTATATTTAGGAATGGTAAATGCTTAATTTTCAATACAAATTTGTTGATAAGAAGCTCGCATTAACAGTGACTTTTGATCACAGTTCTGAAGAATTAACTGATTCAGCTGTTATTGAAAATGTACAAAAATCTGAATATTCCAGTTTGGAACTACTTCATCACGAGATTAGTAATTTTGTCAAAATAGTAAATATAGAATTAGCAGATATCAAGAAAAACCACAAACCTGAAAAGTCATTAACCACTACTATTGCAAATGGGCTTAACGCTAAAATTAGTGTGTCAATTAGTGATGATAAAATGGAAGTGGAAGCTGAAGTCACAACACCAATTGGTGGAGAACATGTTAATTTAGAGATAATCAAACAACTTTGTATCGATACCGGCGTTCGTTACGGTTTAAAATCATCTTTAATAAGTGAGCTGTTAGAACAATGTGAACTCGCGGCTCCCGGCGCCAACGTTAAATATATTATTGCAAAAGGGCTAGCACCAGTTAATGGTAAAAATGCTAAGTTAAAACCTCTTGTTGAGCCCTTTTCTGAATCACTAAGAACGCCTCAAGAAAGAGAAGATGGTACCGTAGACCTAAAAGATTTAGGTAACATTGATACTATCTCAGCAGGTACACCTGTATTAGAAAAAGTTTCACTAACACTTGGCTCAAAGGGTATGAATGTTTTTGGTGAGTATATTGAAGCAGAGCCTGGTAACGATGTTAAATTTTTCATGAACCCAACTCTTGTTGAAAGTCCTAACAATCCTAACCTAATACTCGCTGCACATGATGGTCTTGCTCGTTTTGACGGAAAAGAAATGATCATTGATGACGTTTTTGTTTTACCGGAGCTTGATCCAAAAAAAGGCCATATTAAATTTAAAGGCAGTGTTGTTATTCACGGTGATGTCTCACCAGATATGCATTTAACTGCAACTGGCGATGTTATGATTGGGGGCTTTGTTGAATCCGCAGTTATTAAATGCGGTGGAGAATTAACTATTTTATCTGGCGCATCAGGTCGTATCGATGAACACGCAACTGGAAAACATTATACCTGTATTCTACAAGCCGCTGGCCAAATAAATTTAGACTTTGCCAATCAATGTGAAATCACGTCTAAAACGCTAGTCAATGTAAAACGTCAATTAACCCATTGTTATGTTGAAGCAAAAACTGCCGTTGTTGGGCAAGGAGACAGGCCTAATGGACAAATAAGCGGTGGTCATTTCCTTTTATGTAAGACATTAGAAGCTGGCACCATAGGTACTGAGTCTAACGTACCAACAGAAATTAGTATGAATAGAACCTATGATATATTCATCAAAAAAGAAGTTGAATTAGCTGACTGGATCCAAGAAATGATCTCAAGAAGAGATACATTAGAGGAAGAACACCACAGCTTATTAGATTCAGATAAAAAACAAAAACTTGAATCTAATATAAAAACAGTACAAAAGAAAATAGATAAATACACAGGTTATCGTACAGAATTAATTAGGAAGCGCCGTGATTATATGGATGAAGTTTGGGTGAAAGTTAATAAAAGACTTTACCCTAAAGTAACATTCCATATTACTAATCACGCAATAATCAGTGAAGAAAAAGGCCCATCTGAAATAAAATTAGACGAATTTGAAGTGAAAGTATTACCGTTAGCTTAGGAAATTATTAATAAATAACTTAAACACTAAGTATAAAAAATAATCCTATACTTAGTGCCTAAGCTTTAGTTAAGTGCTCTTATTTAAACACTCCCTTTAAATACTAATACTATTTGGTATTTGTGACGGTAGCTGGAAAGGATATTCCATTGGACGACTTCTATTTCTATGTGAAATCGTTACTTCAATCTGAGCTAATTCTTCTTGAAACATTCTCAACGCATTAGTTAATCGTCTATCTTTAAAATATGGAATTTTAGGATCTTCCGAGTAATGACCAAATGTATCGTATTGCACTCCACTTAATAAATATTCAAATAAGAAAGTATACATAGACACATCTAATGGAGGATACCAAGCTAGACAATCTTGCTCAGACTCTAGTTTTGTTTCTTTCCCTGGAGCTGGTTGATAAATCGTACCAGCAACACTTGGCATATAAGACATAAGTGGATATTGAGCATAATTAACGGATGCATGCTGAGGTCCTGCAATATAAATAATTTGGGCAATAACCTTAATTAAATAATCTTTGTCATCTATCACATAGGGTTGCTTACTGTTTCCAGTCTCTTTTAGCCCTCTCATTCCTGTTACTTTGGCATAATTAGGTGATACTAATTCATTGATCCAAGCTTGTAATTCATTGTCTTGTAGCATATCTTGCTGAGTTGGATAATAAAGTGTTACGTAACTCTCTACCCATTTTTGGACCGCTTGCCAAAGTAATTGAGTATCATCTCTGAAAGGGAAATTTGGAATCTCTGCCACACCACGAATATCAAAAACACTGTCTGGATTATTATCATCAAACTGCCATGCTAAATGCGCTTGTCGAACCAATTCCCACGTATCTTCTATTTTAGGACCTACATTGGTTGCTACCACCCCACCAGGAATGATCAAGCTATGCAAAGCACTGTTGTTGATATTAATGGTAAATCTAAAGTGAGGCTTAAGTAATACCATCAAAGGATGATTGTCAGAAAGTTTTCGATTAGTCGCCACAACCATAGGATCTAAGGTTAAATGACAATCACCTAAGTGCGCAACGGACTCATGTTGAATAGCACAAGAAACGTTGACAAAATACTTAGCAATACGCCATTTAAAGTGATGTTGATCATCAGCATTAGCTGAGTCGGTTGGAGTAAATATTGGAGCGGTAACCTCATTAAACTTTTGCTGTAACTGGATAGCAACAGGTTGCATTACCCCGTGTTCTTCTGCCGGAGGATAGCCAACTGGCGAATCATTATTTAAGTAAAACAAGGCAATTGGTGCTGATAAATAACGTTCTTCACCGTGAACAGGCGTAGTAACAGCACCATCGAGTAACGCATAATCAACAACATATAAACGTTTTTGCTCTGCTGCTTGTTGTAAGGTTAAATTAGAATCCCCTGTTTCTTGTTGTAAAATAGCATCGGTTACTGGCATTTTTTCCAACAAATTGCTTAACTCTACTATTTCAGTCCCTTCAGGCTTTGTTAACTGAACACCGCGTAAATTAGTCGTATTAAATCCTGCTATTTGTAAATAACCAAAAAACCAGTCTTGCATACAAGGTTTTTCATCGCCAATCATCCAGACTTGTTGAGGTATAGTTAACATCTCTGGCAATGAAAGTGTTTCAAATAAATCTTCATAATCTTGAATCGACTGAGCTTGAAGGTAATCACGACCACTTTCGGTACTTAATACGTTAAATAATGTGTTCTTTAATATTTCAGTGGGCCCTTTTTCTATTGCATCCTCTGCTAAGTTTTTTAATCCACTTAACGCCTTTTCTAAATCTTGAGGTAAATGACTCACCTTTTTTATTGTTTCAGGCAAATCCGCAATTGCACTAAATATAGATTTAATGGCTTTAATATCTTCACCTATATGACGAATATCAATTCCATCACTGAGCTCATCTACTGCTTTTTTTAACTCTTCTATACTCTTTGTAGACAAGTCGTCAGCTATTTGCTGTTTGAATAAGCGCTCAGTTACCGCGACTAAGTTCTCTACCATTTTTTTAAAAACAGGTAATAATTTAATTTCATAAGCGGTACTAAATTTTTCCTGCTCTGGTAAGTCGGCTGAGATAGGTACACCTTCCATATACGAGGTCATATAGTTATAAGTGGTATGCGCCATTGAGAGTTGAAACTCTCTTTTTAGTTTTTGCTCTGTGGTGTCTTGCTGAGGTAACGTTGGTATTGTTGACTGAATGCTCATTAATATTTCCTTTATTGGTTAACATTGAAAAATAGATAATAAAAACAACTGCTTTTAATGTAACCTTGATGGAATATTAATCAACATAATTTTTTATGTCATAACTGTCGTTCTTGATAGTTAAAGATATTAAAATATGATGAAATGTAGCGGCTTGACGTTAATAAATTATGAAAGTGGAAAAAGAAAATAATGACAACTTGTGATAACACACCTAACTTAATGCCTTTTAAATTAGCAAAAAGTACATTATTAAGTAGCATTAAAAAAATCACTAAAACTGATCATATTCTTATCCAAAACGCAGATAATCGTATTCTTTCACAAGCGGTTACTTCGCCATTCAATGTACCTGCTTTTAATAACTCAGCAATGGATGGCTACGCTATAAAAGATGACGTTTTACAAAATCCATCTTTAAAAAGTAAAGCGTTAAAACAATTTAAGCTTATCGGTACATCGATGGCTGGCAATCCTTATGCTGGAGAGTTACAACATGGTGAATGTATTCGCATAATGACCGGAGCCGTCGTTCCTGACTCTGCCAACGCTGTGGTTATGCAAGAAAACACTAACACTGAACAAAAAAAAATCACCCTACTACACCCAACTACACTGCAATCCAATATTCGATTTGCTGGAGAAGATATTCCACAAGACCATACATTATTCAAAACGGGACATAAACTTAACGCCATTGATATCGGCTTATTATCGTCATTAGGTTTAAGCAAAGTAAACGTATTTAGAAAATTAAAAATAACGGTATTCTCAACGGGTGACGAGCTAAAAATGCCAGGTGAAGTATTAAGTACAGGTGAAATTTACGAAAGTAACAGCCAAGTGCTTGTTGCCATGTTACAACGTTTAAATGTATCTGTGACCTCTTTGGGTATTATAAAAGACGACAAACAAGCGATTACAGATGCTTTTATTAAAGCAGATAAAGAAGCTGATGTGGTGATCACATCCGGTGGCGTATCTGTTGGAGACGCGGATTATACAAAAGAAGTATTATCAGAGATTGGTAACATTGGATTTTGGAAAGTTGCAATTAAACCGGGTAAGCCTTTTGCATTTGGTCAATTACCAAATAGCATGTTTTTTGGTTTGCCGGGGAACCCGGTATCTGCGGCTATTACCTTTCATCAATTAGTGCTTCCAGCCTTAAGGTATATGTCTGGTGGCACCAGCATTACGAATACAAGACTCAATGCTATAACAACCAATACTATCAAAAAAAGAGCTGGTAGAATGGACTTCCAACGCGGCATTATGTCTGTTGATCCTCAAGGGAACATTCAAGTGACTCCTTTACCTTCACAAGGCTCTGGAATATTATCGTCAATCAGCAAAGCCAATTGTTATATTATCCTTGAACAGAATAACCAAGGGCATAAAGTTGGTGATACAGTGACGATAGAGTTGTTTGACTCAATTATTGGTGGTTAATAAACAGTAAGGCTTCTTTGAAAACAGCAGGCCAATTCATGTGCATTTAAATTCATGCCTCAAAAGAGACTAAAAGTGTATCTCTAATCTAATATAAAAGTGTTATGCCTAAACCTACTGTACAGATTTAAAAATCTGCTCTGGAGGTTCTAAGCCATATTTTTTAAAGTAATGCCCTATCTTTTTATTTTTCCGATATTCAAACAACAATTTATCAATTTTTTTATAATATTTAGATGCTTTGGAGCCTTTAGGGACACTCAGATACAAAGGATTAACAAATGAATCTACAAATTTAATTCTTTCAAAACGATCAGTAAATAACTCTTCGCTATGCGAGCTTGAAGTCACCGCAAGATCAATCCTTCCTAACTCTAACATTCCGATTAATTGCTCTGTTTCTCCAACTAATGTTAGTGTTTTTGTATCAAGCGTTGAAAATTTAGGGGAATAAAAATTACCTCTTATTGCACCAATGTGATGTCTTTTAATATCTTCATAAGAGTTAACATCCGAGTTAAATGTCGGCGCCTTGTAAAATGACAGCTCTCGAGTGAAATAGCCATATGGGCTAGCATCTAAAAAAAATTCCCTCTCTTTAGTCATAGAGTGACGGATTAATAAATCGACTTCACCATCCTTTGCTATTTGAAGTGACCTTATCCAAGGAACCTTAAGCCAAGCTATTTCATGTCCTAAATCGTTAATAATATCAGTTAATAACTCTGGAAGTGCCCCAATGCACTTCTCTCCATCAAACGATATCTCAGGAGGGTAATTACGACAATGTGCAGTAAAAACTTCGGCATAGGAAGTATTATGAACAAAGCTTGCTAGACAAATTAATACACTTAGAAGTCTTTTCATAATTCGCTTAACTAGATAATCATTAAGAGAGTATAACTGCCTTTTAATAAGTGGCAATGGTATAGCGGAAAACTGTTCGCATTATCAGTAAATTAAGTATTTAGGTTAACTGAACGTATTTTAGGAGTGTAAATTCTGGTGACATAAAATGAATAAAAATGGCGGAGAGAGAGGGATTCGAACCCTCGTTAGGTTTGACCCTAAACACACTTTCCAGGCGTGCGCCTTCAGCCACTCGGCCACCTCTCCGCATTGCTTATTAATAGGATTTAACAAGCGGCGCTATAATATTGAATTAATTCGCTAATAACAAGCAGAAATCCAACCAGCCTAAACAACTGGTTATATTTCGCTCTACGTGAAAATTCACAGATTCATTATTTTACTTACTACGTGTTGCCCTTCACTTTAACTTTAACGTCTGCCGCAAAGTTAAGCATCTTAGTTAATGGTTTCATTGCTTGAGCTGCTAATGTTTCATCAACAAATACCTCATGTCCAGTTGCATCCATCAAAGCGTCTTCTATTGCTTTTAAGCCGTTCATTGCCATCCAAGGACAATGTGCACAACTTTTACATGTTGCGCCGTTACCACCCGTTGGAGCTTCAATGAAGATTTTTTCTGGATTAGCCTGTTGCATCTTATAAAAGATACCTCTGTCTGTGGCAACAATGAATGTATTATTATCCATAGTGATAGAAGCTTTGATCAACTGAGATGTTGAACCAACGGCATCGGCTAGGTCAACAACTGACGCCGGAGACTCCGGATGAACTAAAATGGCAGCATCGGGATATACATTTTTAAGATCTTTTAACGCTTTGGCTGAGAATTCATCATGAACAATACACTCACCGTTCCACAACAACATATCAGCGCCGGTTTGTTTATTGATGTAACCACCTAAGTGGCGGTCTGGGCCCCAAATGATAGGTTTGCCTTGTGCATCAATATGCTCAATAACATCTAATGCAATACTTGAGGTCACAACCCAATCTGCACGGGCTTTAACCGCTGCAGAGGTATTCGCGTAAACAACAACGGTATGATCTGGATGTTGATCACAAAATGCAGAGAACGCATCTACAGGGCAACCTAGGTCTAAAGAACAGGTTGCTTCTAGTGTTGGCATTAAAACTGTTTTTTGTGGCGTTAATATTTTAGCGGTTTCGCCCATAAATTTAACACCTGCAACAATTAATGTATCTGCATCATGCTGATTACCAAACCGAGCCATTTCTAATGAGTCAGCAACGCAACCACCAGTTTCTTCGGCTAATGCTTGAATTTCAGGGTCAGTGTAATAATGTGCCACTAATACAGCATTTTTTTCTTTTAGCAAAGATTTAATACGCTGCTTGTACTCTTGTTTTTCAAGATCAGTTAGCGCGATAGGTTTAGCTGGAAAAGGATATTCTTGTTGCACAATTTCTATAGGATTCATGGCGTGTAAATGCTTATGGATTTTGCGGGATTATACCGAGTATTTAGTGATATGTCACCCGTGATTATAAACTTGATGATTTGAATTATAACTAATTGGAATGTACTGAGGAATAACATTTAATGGTGGGTCATGATGGATTCGAACCATCGACCAATTGATTAAAAGTCAACTGCTCTACCAACTGAGCTAATGACCCACTCTATCCACAACAATTAGAAGATGAATCTTCCCGTTGCTGCGGGCGCATATAATACTTATTTA
>JAWUWS010000096.1:0-10976 GCA_034111705.1 Psychrosphaera sp. | reverse complement strand
CTTATAGAGTTGACGGGTATGACACTTATACCTCTGAAACTGACATGGAGCCTGTTATTACTAATGTCTGCTTCACGCCAAAGCCACCCTTAGGGTAATTACGTTAACTCACTTTGGAGCATAAACGATTTAAACTTAAACGTCCGTTTATGGCGCATATGCCACTGTCAGGTTTGATTGAATTTTGTTAATCGAACTTAACAGATCAAGTTAGACTTATTCACCTAACACTTGTTCACCTAAAACTGCGTTTACTAGCAGCTGATCTATCTTAGCCAAGCTCATTGGCTTTTCGGTATTTACCTTGGTAATCAAATATCTTTTCTTGGATTTGCCAAAAGTGTTTCTGTTTGCGTGCTACGATAAAATCCGGTGGCGTTAACAAAGCCTGTTTTTCTAATACTTCTTCTGCGCTTGCAAACTTAGTTGGCTCAGCGCCTTGTGCTAGTCGTTGGCCAAACTGTCTATTAAAGTGAAAACGTACTTTGGAGTTGCTCATGTCAAAACTTTCTTTCAATTCTGTGCCATCTTCATCGTAATAAATGATATTGATCAGGTTGTTTTGTTCACTCATTGTCATGCCTGCACAGCGCACAACCAAAGAGTTTTTAAGCTTTAATGCAGCTTTCAGTTTATCATCTGGGTCGATAATATCTTTGTGGCATGAATGACAAACCCGAGCGGCAATATCGTTTTGTGCATTGCAGTGTTCACATTCTTTAAACCGGAATCTGTAATCGCATTCCACACGTGAAAGTGTTGCTTGCTCTGAGGTTTGATCATCTTCATCGGATTCAAAGAAACCCTGACATTTACGGCCGTAATGTTCGGTTACTTTACCGTCTTGATCTTTTATCCCCCAAAAGGAGTTAGCAAAACCGCAACTTGGGCAAAACACTTGAACCAGCTCACTTCGGCTATTTGGTTTTTTTTCACCTACCTCTGGGTAAAAAATATTAATACCGTTACCAGCATAATCGACCACTAAACAATCTTTTTTATTGTCGTTTAACCTAAGTCCGCGGCCAACTATTTGCTGATATAAACTCACGGATTCTGTTGGACGTAAGATGGCAATAAAGTCGACATGAGGTGCATCAAAGCCAGTGGTTAAAACGGAAACGTTAACTAAAAACTTGAGTTTTTTATCTTTAAAGTCATTAATCAGGTTTTCGCGCTCAGCCAGCTTAGTTTTACCTGTAATTAATGCGGTTTGATTTTTAGGTAAATAACCTTGGATTTCTTTTGCATGTTTAATGGTGGCGGCAAAAATCATCACACCTTGGCGAGTTTCAGCTAATTGTTCTATTTGTTCTGTAATAGCTTGAGTCACTCTTGTATATTTAACTAGCAACTCATTAACTTCTTGTTCGGAAAAGTCACCGTTTTTATTAGACTCTAACGCTGAAAAGTCATACTGCGCTATAGGCGCATCAACCATATTAGGTGGCGTTAAAAAGCCATGCTTGATCATATAAGACAAAGGAAGTTCGTAAATACATTTTACAAATGGTTTAGGACTGTCGCTGCGTTTAATACCATGGTGATGATATTGATATATCCAGCCCATGCCCATTCTGTAAGGCGTTGCCGTTAAACCTAATATTTTTAAATCGGGATTAATGGTTTTGAGTTGTTGGACTATTTTTCCGTATTGGCTGTTTTCAACAAGATCAGCATCTTTAGCTTTTGACTTATCAGTTGATACAGACTTTTGGAACTGGCTGACTCTGTGGCATTCATCGATAATAACTAAAGAATATTCGGCGGCAAACGCATCTAGGTTACGGACAACAGATTGCACACTCGCAAAGGTAACTTGAAATTCAGTTTGTTTTAATTTGAGTCCTGCGGAATATACGCCAGATTTTACTCCAGAATAGTCACTATATTGGACAAACTTATTATGATTTTGTTCTACTAATTCTTTTACGTGGGTAAGTACTAGAATTTTGCGTTTGGCCAATTTCGCTAATTCAGCAATAACTAAACTTTTACCTGCGCCAGTTGGCAGCACAATAATAGCTGGCTCGTTAGTTTTACGAAAGTGTTCCAGTGTGGCGGTAACCGCATCAGTTTGATATGGGCGTAATGTAAACATGAACTTTAATAAATCTGTAAATGACTAGTGCGGCTTTGTTGTTGAGTTTACCAGACTATCTAATTATTATCTTTGTAAGAAAAGTACAGTTTTAAAGCCCAAATGAATATAAACACGTACAATAAGGGCTAAAGTATGGGAATTACGCTTTTAAATAATATAAAGTTACATTTTCTTAATGCTAAAAACATTTATTTACAATTGTAGAGGCACGCAATCGCCATCATTTAAGTTAACATGATGGTAATTTAATCAGGGTATTATCGATATGAACAAAAAATGGATAAAAATTGTAGCGCCAATCTTAACTTTTATACTAGGCATTGTTGGTATGAATGTAATTGGGGCGTCTGGCCCAGAGCCTGAAGAGAAAAAAGCGGTGGAAACTCGTCCAACAGTAAAAGTTGAGGCAATTAATTCACTTTCTCATCAAGTTAGAATTACTGGTCATGGCGAAGTAAAGCCTGTGGAGTCAACTATTTTGTCAGCTCAGGTTTCAGGTGAAGTGATTAGCTGGAACCCCAACTTTGTTGCTGGTGGATTAGTAAAACGTGGGGATGTTTTATTTAATGTCGACTCAGCAAATTATGAAGCTGCACTCCTGCAAGCAGAAGCTGCACTAACTAGTGCTCAATCTAGCTTAATTCAAGAACGTGGCTTGGCTGATGTTGCCGAGCGTGAAGCTAAAACGCTACCTAATTCAAGGGTAACGGATTTATATTTGAGAAAGCCTCAACTTTTAAGTGCACAAGCTGCAGTTAAGTCGGCTCAGGCAAAATTAAAATTAGCCCAACGTGATTTAGCATACTGTGTAGTAAGAGCTCCTTATGATGCATTAGTTGTGGCAAGGGATGTTGGCAAAGGTCAAAACGTGAATCAAGGTGCACGAGTTGGCGAAATTTATAATATTGAAGTTGCAGAAATTATTTTCCCTATCGCTGGTTTCGACAGTGCATTTTTACCAAGTCAATTACTAGGCTTGGAAGCTAATGTATCTACAGAGGGCCGTTATGCGTTTAACCGCCCAGGTAAGATAGTGAGAGAGTTAGGTGTTGTAGACAGTGACACTCGTATGGGTAACATTGTTGTACAAGTTAATAATCCATACAGCATCAACTCTTCACTACCTAAAATGCAGTTTGGTAATTATGTAACTGTGAGTTTTAACGGACAACGCCTTAATAACGTATTTAAATTATCTCAGGATTTAGTCACTAATAACTCAGTTTGGATAGCAACAGATGAAAATAAACTGGATATTAGACGTATTGAAGTTCTTCGAGAAGAAGCGGATTATTTTATCGTTGGTAATGGATTGCAAAATGGCGACAATTTAGTAATTACCTTGCCTGAATATCCACAAAAAGATATGGACGTATTAATTGCAGGACAAAAAGACATAAAAGCACAAGATAAGTCTGATGAAGTGTCTGTTGAGCCAACTAGCTCTGATAAAGAATAGGGATTAGTTATGTCAACAAATGAAAAAAAACAAACAGGGTTAATTGCCTTTTTTGCTAATAATAGTGTTGCCGCTAACTTAATGATGGTCTTTATTATTATCATGGGCTTGGTAAGTTATTTCACTATGCAACGCCAAATGTTTCCTAATATTGAAATTAACTATATTCAAATTACAGCGACTTATCCTGGTGCATCTCCTCAGGAAATAGAAGAAAGTATTATAGTTAAAATTGAAGAATCCCTTAAAGGCGTGACTGAAATAACCAAACAAACTGGACGCGCTTTTAGAAACTTTGGCCAAATAACCCTTGAAATTGATCCAGATAAAAACTTATCGGAAGTATTAGATAAAGTTAAATCAAAAACCGATAGTATCGCGACATTCCCTGGTGCTATGGAACCAATAACGGTTACACAAATAGAATTTAACCAAGATGTGGTGGAACTTTCATTAATCGGTGATTTCCCCGTACCTGAGCTTAAACGTGTTGCCAAACAAGTTGAACATGAACTACTTGAATTAAGTAATATTTCTCTTGTTGATGTTTATGCCCCTAGTGAAGAAATTGCGATTGAAGTAAAGCCTGAAGTCTTACGTAAATACAACTTAACCTTAGGTGATGTTTCTCAAGCGATTAGTCGCTATTCGGCGAATTACTCAGCGGGTCAGTTACGCACTAACTCAGGTGTGATAACGGTACGTATTGAAAATCAATATTATAGTGGTGATGAATTCAGAGACATACCTGTAAAGATAGGAATGAATGGCTCTAAAGTTTTATTGGAAGACATAGCAACCATAAAAGATGGGTTTGTGGAGGGAGAAAACTACGCAAAAATGTCAGGCATTAATGTCGTCAATATGTCAGTAAAAGCAACCAAAGATCAAAATACAATTCCGGTTGCTAAATCAGTAAAAGATTATATTGAATTAAGAAATAAAACCCTACCAACAGGCATGAAATTAGACGTTATTGTTGATATGACGTATTACTTAAATGCACGTTTGGATATGATGCTAAAAAACTTAGTTCAAGGCTCATTATTGGTTGCTTTGATGTTAGGTATATTCCTACGAGTTAGGTTAGCATTTTGGGTAATGTTAGGTTTACCTGTGTGTTTCTTAGGTGCTGTGATGATGATGCCTGTTTTAGGTATTAGCATTAATATCCTTTCACTATTTGCTTTCATTATGGTGCTAGGGATAGTGGTGGATGATGCCATTGTTATTGGTGAAAGTGCCTATAGTGAGGTCGAAAAACACGGTGGTGGCGTAGAAAACGTGGTCAAAGGTGCTAAAAAAGTAGCGACGCCTGCAACCTTTGGTGTGTTAACTACGATAGCTGTATTTGCTCCATCTTTATTTACAAGCGGCCCACAAGGTGACTTTTTCTATAACATTGCTGGTGTTGCTATTTTATGTTTAGTCTTTAGTTTAATTGAATCAAAATTAATATTGCCTGCTCATTTATCGCACATGAAAGTGACCCCGATAAAAGCGGGAAGTTGGCGAGAAAAGTTTAATGCTAAGTTCTTTGGCTTTGTAAATGGAACCTATAAAAACTTCTTAAATAAATGTATAGAGTGGCGTTGGTGGGTACTTACGGTATTCCTCGGTCTACTTTTCTTAACTTTAGGGCTCTTACAAGGTAACCATGTACGTGTGGTTGCAACACCTAAAGTGCCTCATGATTTCCCAAGTATTACCATTGAAATGAATGAAACTGTATCTGATGAAATGACTATCAATGCGATAAAAGCTATTGAGCAAGTTATCATCAAAGTTGAAAAAGAAACGGTTGCTGAATACGGTACTGCCATGGTTAAAGATATTTTAGCCTACAATAATGGTCGTACTGATGGTCGTATTATGGCGCCCTTGGTGGATGAAGAGTTACGTCCGTTCGACACATTTGAATTAGCACGTCGTTGGCGTGAAAACATGCCTGTCATTCCAGGGATGAAGTCATTTACAGTGCAAGATGATGTTAATGGTGGCGGTGGCCAAGGTGAGTTTGGTTATTTATTATTTGGCCCTGATATTCCAACCTTAAATGCGGCGGGTAGAGAATTAATTTCAATGCTCCAGCAAGAAACAGGTTTGTACGATGTTAGCTCAACAATAGATCCAGCTAGTAAAGAAATACAATTAGAGTTGAAGCCAGTAGCATATGATCTTGGTCTTAATCTACAATCTATTGCAAGCCAAATAGGTGCTAGCTTTTATGGTGGTGAGGCACAACGAGTATTACGTGAGGGGCAAGAAATAAAAGTAATGGTACGTTACCCTCAACTTACACGTGAACGTTTCTCTGAACTAAAATACGCGATTGTAACTACGCCAACGGGTAAAGAAGTTATGTTAGGTGATGTCGTCACTTTAACTGAAAAGCCTGGGATTAGTTATATTCGTCGTGAAGGTGGCTACCGCAGTGTTTATATTTTCGGATCTATAGACGAAGATAAAATTGAGCCTAACGAAGTAGTTAAATCAATAAAAGACAATTTATTACCAAAACTAAAAGAACTATACCCAAGTGTTAAATCTGAATTAGGTGGCCAAATAGAAGAAGACCAATCTCAGCAAAGTGAACAGATAATGTTCTTAATTGCGGGTTTATTGATGGTTTACATTTTGTTAGCTGTGCCACTGAAGAGTTACTCACAGCCTTTGATTATAATGTCTGTTATACCGTTTAGTTTAACAGGTGCTATTACTGGGCATTGGTTCTTAGGTTTAGACATGAGCATGATGTCTATGTTTGGTTTGATTGCCGCAGCTGGGGTTGTAATAAATGACAGCTTGGTAATGACAGATTATGTAAACCAAAAACGGGCACAAGGTTTCAGTATTAAAAATTCTGTTGTAGAAGCTGGCACCGCTCGTTTTAGAGCGATAACGTTAACGTCTATCACTACTTTTGTTGGTGTATTACCAATTATGTTTGAGACT
Organism: Psychrosphaera sp.; assembly: GCA_034111705.1. Taxonomy (GTDB): domain Bacteria; phylum Pseudomonadota; class Gammaproteobacteria; order Enterobacterales; family Alteromonadaceae; genus Psychrosphaera. Next base: position 4,458 of record JAWUWS010000096.1, on the reverse strand, counting down.
AGTTTACAGGCTCGTTTTGTTATACCAATGGCTGTTGGGTTAGGTTTTGCTGTATTGTATGCAACAATCATCACGCTTATTCTGGTTCCTTGTTTATATTTAATTTTACAAGATTTAGGCAAGCCTAAAGCTTGGATTAAATCTAAATTTAGAAAAAACAGACCGGTCCAAACAATAATAAAAGAAAGTTAATGACTCTCGATTAAAATCGAGCTATTAATAAAACCAGTTACTAATCTAACTGGTTTTTTTATTTCCTTTTTTTGCTGGAGTATAATTTGATAGATTTAACTTTATTAGCGATATTTATCCCTACCTTTTTTATCGTATCTATCACCCCTGGTATGTGTATGACACTGGCAATGACATTAGGCATGTCAATTGGTGTTAGAAAAACCATGTGGATGATGTGGGGCGAATTACTAGGTGTCGCAGCCGTGGCTATTACCGCGGTAATTGGCGTCTCTGCCGTTATGCTGCAATATCCAATGCTGTTTAATGTACTAAAAGCATTAGGTGCACTTTATTTACTGTGGATTGGTATTAATATGTGGCGATCAAAAGGTAAGTTGGCGCTGTCGGATACAGGTTCGGAATCTGCCTTTGTAAGTAAAAGAGCTTTGTTTAATCAGGGTTTTATAACCGCTATTGCTAACCCTAAAGGCTGGGCTTTTATGGTGTCTTTGTTGCCACCTTTTATTAACCCAAACTTACCAGTTGCTTTTCAGTTAGTGGTATTAGTATTGGTTATAGCTTGTTCAGAATTCATCTGTATGACGTTATATGCAACGGGTGGGAAAACCATAGGGAAAGCATTAACCCAGCAAGATAATGTTAAAAAACTAAACAAGATATCTGGGTCGTTAATGATAGCAGTAGCTATTTGGCTGGCTCTTAGTTAGTCGCATTCATATAAAGCTAATTTTGTTTTAACCAATCCACAATTTCAGGAAAATGATCTTTTGGTGCATTTTTGTGGGTTAATATATTGATATGATCGTAATCTAAATGGTAACCGCCTTTTTTCGACAAATTACTAAACTTAGCCTCGCTCTTACTTGTTTCATTAATAAATAGTTTCACATCTTGCGCGTGGCCTAATGCAAAGTCTTTAACCCCTGTAATATGCCAAGTTGGGGGCCAGTTAATCTCCAATGCGGCTTTACCATAATCAAAATTATCAATTAAATCGATCCAAGCTTTTGATTTAATCCAATCCAGTGACTCAACCATTGATTGCTGAGTTTCATTGTCTGAACCAATACCAAATTTAACCGCATTTAAATAACCAGTTTTTTTAGTAACAAGTGGTGTAAACAAGCGCCAAACCAAACTAACTTTTAGTAATCTCTCCATATTCCAAACTGTCACTCTACGTTTAGTACCAAAGCATAATTGAGAACGGATATGTGGCAATAATAGAGGGAACCTTGCTAGCGTACTGCCAAATAAAACCCCACCCCATGAGTGACAAATAACATGCATAGCCTGTTTGGTTAATCCATATACGTATTCAATAAGCGCCGGAATGTCATGAACGATAGTTTCGTGCTGACCAAAGTTTGAGTCGCCATCTATTTTAGGTGTGCTCAAGCCTCTACCACGAAAGTCTGCAACATAAACATTGAACCCTTGCTCAGCAAGATAACAAGCCAGTCCTTTACCTGATTCGGTGTAAAAAATTTTGCCATTTTCAATAGCTCCATGAAGCATAAGTACAGGAATACCACCTGCTGTTTTATGAATATTGCGGATATGCAAAGTGTGGTTTTCTTGGGCTAAGTATAAAGATTGTTGGAACATACGCTCAACTGGTCAGACTTGATTGGGAACTAAGGTAAATGAGTTCATTCAACAATTCAATTAAAATTAATTAGGATAAGAGAACGGAAGTACTTCTAAATTTACTTTATTTGTTAAACGGCTCTATAGCCTTGAAGGGAGCCACTAATAAAAAAGGCTGCATTTGCAGTAATGCCAGTCAGTTAAGCGAACATCAATAAAATAAAGGGCTTCAGAGTGATTGTAGAAAATCATGCTGAAGCCCTTTTTGTATCTACGCTTCGACTTACTTACAGGAGTTTTCCCGTCTAGCTAAATTTTGAATAAAACATGACTAATTATTCAAAAAAGTGACTAACTGATCGGCATTAGATGTTATGTCGGCATTTTTGTATCTGTAATTTTACGTCAGTAAAGTAAACGCCCTTAGATATTATTTTTAACCAACGAAAACAATTTTAGCGATAAATAAGGCTGTTAAAGCCCATACACTGATACTGACTTCATTAGCTTTGCCGCAGAGTACTTTCATTACGCTGTAAGTGATAAATGCCAGTGTAATACCATGAGCAATAGAAAAGGTAAGTGGAGTAAAGAGTAAAATTACAGCCACTGGTGCAGCTTCGGTAATATCACCCCAATCGATATCCTTTAAGTTATATAGCATTAGTATAGAAACGTAAAATATAGCCCCTGTGGTCGCATAAACTGGGATCATGCCAGCCAAGGGAGCAAAGAAAATACTTAACACGAATAACACACCGACCACTACAGCAGTTAGTCCTGTTCTACCGCCTGCAGCGACACCTGCTGCACTTTCAATGTAACTTGTTGTCGTAGAGGTGCCAAGTGCTGCGCCTGATAAGGTGGCGATAGAGTCACTTGATAAGGCTTTGCCTAATCGCGGAATGTTTCCTTTTTCATCTGTTAATCCAGCTCTTTGTGTTACGGCGATTAAGGTGCCGGATGTATCAAATAAATCTACAAACAAAAATGCAAATACCACACTCAACATACCAATTTCAGCAGCAGAAGCGATATCCATTTGCATAAACGTAGGAGTAAGGGAAGGTGGAGCTGAAACCAATCCTGTATATGTCACATCTCCAAATAATAGTCCAATGATAGTCATCGCTAATATTGCAAACATCACAGCACCTGGAATATTACGAGCAGTGAAGGCTGCAATTAAGAAAAAACCGATAATACTCATTAATGGCACAAAAGAGGTGATATCACCAAGAGCAACAAATGTTGCAGGGTTAGCGACAATAATACCTGCATTTTTAAGTGCGATAAAAGCTAAGAATGTGCCTATCCCTGTGGCAATACCAAGTTTAAGTGTTTTGGGAATAGCATTAATAATCCACTCCCTTACCTTAAATAAACTCAAAAGTAGGAAAATAATGCCAGAAAGAAAGACTGCACCTAATGCGGTTTGCCAAGAATGTCCCATCCCTAACACTACGCCATACGTGAAAAATGCGTTAAGTCCCATACCAGGAGCTAAAGCAATGGGGTAATTAGCAATGAACCCCATAATAAAGCAACCAATGGCGGCTGCTAAACAAGTAGCAACAAAAACAGCACCTTTATCCATACCAGCATCAGCAAGCATTGCTGGATTAACAAAGATTATATAAGCCATAGTTAAAAATGTAGTGAAGCCGGCCATTATCTCAGTTTTAACCGTTGTTCCGTGAACTGACAGTTTAAATAATCTTTCTAACATATTGTCTGTTTCTCGTTTTATTATGTAAATTAGTATAATTGGACATTACTAACATCTAGTCATGGTAAAACTCAATGAATTTATGACTAATTAAATATAATTTGTCTGTTAGTACTTAAGTAAAGCTTTAAATTTTTGTGTTCTGAATTGTATGCATTATCGATACTTATTAATGATTTTGAACTTATAATCTTGAATACATACTAACTATTAAGTAAGAGCAGTCGTTTGTAATTTATTTCAGTGTTTAAATATTAGTTTTAAACAAGTTGAGCAGGATTTAATTTCTATTGCTATTATTTAAAATAAGGTTACGTGATGTAACTATTTAAAGCATTGCAGTTTGTCCGATTAAAATTACTACAATAATTGTAAGATGCTTTGAGTCTAGGTAGAATGTCGGGCTTCGACCTAGTCGAAAATGGGGCTTTGTATAAAAGCTAACTATAAGCAAGTGGCATAAAAGGAGCTAATAATGCTTATACTAACTCGTCGTGTTGGTGAAACGTTAATGGTAGGTGATGAAGTTACAGTTACAGTTTTAGGTGTAAAAGGCAACCAAGTAAGAATTGGTGTTAATGCTCCTAAAGAAGTAGCCGTTCATCGTGAAGAGATATACATGCGAATTCAAGCGGAGAAGGGTGGTCAACCCTCTGAAACTGAATAGCAATAAACCGGCTTAGGCCGGTTTTTTTATTTTTAAGATATAAAAATAGTTAATGATCTCCACTAGAATTAGACAAAAATTGAACGTTAATTAAAAAATTGGTCATTTTCGAACCAGTTGGTAATTAAATTAACATTTTCATTTGACTTATATTCTTAGATCATTACTATACACGCCACATTGAGTGGAGAGGTGGCCGAGTGGCTGAAGGCGCTCCCCTGCTAAGGGAGTATAGGGTTTGTAGCCCTATCGGGGGTTCGAATCCCCCCCTCTCCGC
>JAWUWS010000095.1:0-19030 GCA_034111705.1 Psychrosphaera sp. | reverse complement strand
TAAGAATATGCTTCAGCTCCTGCAAACTGTTCAATAAGGTTAGTGTAACCGCCTGTTACAAACGCAGTAATTGGATCTTCTTTTGCGTAAGCGTTTAAATCACCCATTACTAACAGGTTTTCTTGTACACTTAATTCTTCGTTTGTGCTGATCCACTCCATTAGTAATTGTGCTTGAGTTACACGTGTTGCGTTATAGCAACCCTGACCATCACCTAGATCTGCATCATCACCAGAAGCACTGCTACAACTTTTTGATTTGAAATGATTTACAATGACCGTTATTTCTTCATCACTACCCGTTACGCTAAATGTTTGTGCAACTGGCGGACGATTAAATGTACTGTCTGTATTTAATAAAACAGAACTCGCTGGCGTCACGTTTGCTGTTTTGTATAACAAACCAACTGCAATTGCCTCCGTTCCAATTGTTGTTTCTGCGTCTACATAAGCATAAATGGTATCGCCAAGCGCTTCGTTTACCTTATTGACTAACTCAACAATAGTGCTGGTGGCTTCAAACCCGGCGTTTTCAATTTCCATCAAACCAACAATGTCAGCATCCATCGCGACTAAAGCAGAAACTGTTTTTGCAACTTGACGTTCATATTCTACAAATGTATCTGCGCCACGTGAGGTTGGGAAATCTTCGCCAAGGCCATCACCATTAAATAGATTAAGTACATTGATACTAGCGATAGTTAAGTTACCAGCAATAAGTTCAGGTGATTCTGTTCTTGGGTTACTCTGTACAAAAACAGGATCAATAGTTGGAAGAACACGATACGCACTAAAGCTATAATCCATAATACCAGTTAGAGATGAAACGCTATCGCCAGAACGTAATGTATTATCTGCAGACAAGCCGCCTGTAGGATAAATAACACTCTCGGGGTTAGTGCCATTAACATTATCATCTAGGATTATTGTGTTTAAGGTATTTGCATCTGCTAGCGCGATTGCTTCGTCAGAATTTGGTAAAAACAGGTTAGTTGGATTAAACAAACGACCATTTGATAACGTCACTTCACCATATTGGCCTAAGCTGTAGTTATCAGAAACTGTTAATTCGTCGCTAAGTGTAACTAACATACCTTCTATTGCTTCTGGAGCATCTGCAGTTTCAAATGGCAAAGATAGTAACGTCGCTGGTACGGTATCAGTTCCACAATCAAACAATGCATCTGTCGCAACTAATTGCGTTTTGTTATAACTTTCCGTAACACTACCAACAACACGTGCAATAGAACCTTTCGTTGGATAGGTTTCTTCGTTATTAACAACAAATATACCTTCTGATGTTGTGGCATCACCGTCTTCATCAGCTAATTGCTCTTGAACAAAATAACCGCCTAGCTCAGAAAATACCCCTGTGACAACCCCTTCAATGATATGTATTTCATCTAATAAAGGTGATGAATCTGAACTGCCTTGAATTGAGCTAATGAATGTTGCAGGATCTAAACAAGCTCCAACTTCTACCACTTCCGGCTCTGGTTCCGTTGAATCTGATGCATTATGAGATCCTAAGTAGTCAAATGTATCTTGAGCATATCCGTCCCATTCTAGTGCTGGATCAAATGTATCATCAGTGATGGTATCACCTGCGGTAACTGCGCTATTTCTAACTAAGGTATTGTCTTTAGTGCTTTGTAAATCAGTGCCCCATTCAGAACCAGGATCTTCACCAACTGTACCTAATGAATCAATAACAATTCCATCTTTATACAATACATAACCGTCATCACCATTGTGAGAAATGTTGCCTGATAACTGATCGGCAACATTTAAGATTTCATCGGCAGCTGCACTATTGGCAATAACAAATACATCACCGCCTGCAATCACACCGGTTAAATCAATAAATACGCCTGTTGTTGAGCCATTGGTAAAGCGTGCTAGCTGATAATTACTAGCCGACAAATCAACAGAAGAACCTGCTGGATTATATAACTCTAGTGCTTTGTTATAACTACTACCCTCAATATACTCTGAGATGAATATTTCTGGATTGATAATAGTATGCTCGCCTAAGCCAGTAACAACATCAGTACCAAAACCTGTCCATTCAAGTTCAGGAGAGAAAGTATCGTCGAATATTGTATCGCCAGTAATAACCGCAGCGTTTCTTCTTAGTGTATTGTCTTTTGTTGCAAAGCCATCCGCACCCCACTGAGAACCTGGATCTTCACCAACATTACCAAAAGAATCTACAACGTCGTCACCTTTATATAAAATGTAAGCGTCATCGCCGTTGTGGCTTAAAGAACCTGATAATAAATCTGCAACCGCTTGAATGTCATCATTCGCAGATGTATGTGCAATAACAAAAGTACTATTTGCAGCTATAACACCAGAAAGGCTAATAGTTGTTGCGCTTGTACCGCCGTTGCTGAAACGACCTAATGTATATCCTTCAGTTTCCAAATCTATATCGCTGCTAGAAGGGTTATATAACTCTAATGCTTTGTTGTAACTACTACCTTCAATATACTCAGATATAAATAATGTTGCTGAGCTTCCTGTGCTTGTATCAGTATCTGATCCGGTGTCAGTATCTGAGCCAGTATCAGTATCAGTATCTGAGCCAGTGTCAGTATCTGAACCAGTGTCTGAGTCTGTGCATGTATCAGCTGTAAACAAAATGTCAGCCCATTCAGGGTGATCTACAAACGGATTACGATTGCCTTGGAACTCATAAATACGATCGTTACGGGTTTGCTCTGTTGTATCAACTGGATCACCATTGTGCCACTCGATTAGACGACATAAGCGACCTAAAGCGGCTTCGCCTGTTGATGTTAATCTATCGACTACTTCTAAATCTGGCGTTACATCGGCACCGTTATAACGGGTGTCCATATAAAAAGCCATACGTGCAACATCACCTTTAACTTCATCGCGTGGTTCAAATGAATCGTCATCAACACGATTAGTTGGAGACTCCGCTAATTCGTTATCGCTGTTATCAAAATCTAAATTACCACGAGAGCTATTCACTGAAATGTCAGTTGGGCGCAGATGGTGAATGTCTGTGTATGCTTCAAAACTGTCGCTACTAAAGCCATGACTTTTAGGCCAAGTATGCTCGCGGTTCCAATTGTCTTGATCTGTGCTTTGTGTGCCACTACCGTTAGACAATTTAGGAATTGAAATCCCACGGTATAATAAAATGACATTATCAGAGTTGTCTGGATCTTCATCGGTTTCTGTTAATGCTGACCAAACCTCAGAGTAGGTTAATACTCGGTGGTTTTGACTGATCACTGCATTTAACGAAGTGTGTATTTCCGTTGCCGTTAAATTGTCAGATACCGCTTGGATTACACTTTGATAATAAGTGGCATCGTCAAATTCACTAGCATTGGCGATTGTTGATAAATCAGGACAATTAAAGCAAGGGGCTGTAATTATTTCGAGATCTTCAGCGTGTGCTACTGGTTGTATGGATAACAACGCCAGTAGTAGCGGATATTTTAGTTTCATTTTATTCCTTAAGTATATTGTGCCAGTTCTAATTCGCTGACTTTTTTTGTTAGAAACTCAATCATATAAAGTTTCTGTGAATAAAATATGACAATATGGTCAAGAAATGAAGTGAATTGTATTCATCTGAACTAATTGGCTGGACTGTTGTTTCTTGTTTAGAGAATGTAGACTTGACTGAATGGTTAAGAAATTGGGCTTTATATCACTTTGTTTCTGATTTAGCTTGTTCCCACCAAATATCCAATTGTTGAAGGTTACTTTCGTTTATTTTGGCATTATTGCTGATGGCTATTTGTTCGACGTGACGAAAGCGTTTCTCAAATTTGTTATTGGCCGCTTTAATCACTTGTTCTGGATTTAAACCTAAATGGCGGGTGACATTGGTTAAGGCAAAGTATAAGTCACCTAGCTCATCGGCTATTGCGTCTATGTTGCTGTTGTCATTCGTTTTATTAGCACTTTTATTAGCACTTTTGTTTGCGCTTTCATTGCCAGCGACTTTATTAACCGTGTCGTTTAATAGAAGCTCAGCTTTTACTTCTTCAATCTCTTCACTGACTTTATCAAATGCGCCGTGAACATCAGGCCAGTCAAATCCAACGCTAGAAGCTCGTTTTTGAATTTTGTAGGCTCTTGAAATAGCAGGGATAGCCAATGGAATATCATCTAATACACTAGTACTTTTTGAGTCTTTAGACTGACGTTCAGCTGCTTTCTGTTTTTCCCAGTTTTGTTTTATTTGCTGCTCTGAATTAAATTGAGCATCAGAAAATACATGAGGATGTCTGGATATTAATTTATTGCAAATACCATCAATAATGTCATTAAAATCAAATAAAGACTGCTCTTTACCAAGTTGAGCATAAAACACCACTTGGAATAACAAATCGCCTAATTCACCTTTTAAGTCAGGATAGTCTTTGTCTTCTATTGCTTGGGCAACTTCATAGGCTTCTTCAATGGTGTAAGGTATTAAGGAATCAAAGGTTTGTTTTAAGTCCCACGGACAACCCGTTTCAGGGTGACGTAGCATTGTCATCAACTCGGTTAGTTTTTCAAAGCCAGATAAAGCGAGAAGCTGGTCTAGGTTTGAATTCTTGATACTCAAAGCCTTTTCACTTCTATCATTTCATCTAACTGACTTAGTTTGCTTACCACGCGGTTAAATGCACCTACGTTATAAACTTCTAATTTAAGTCCCATAGTGGCAATTTGTTTTTGTACGTCAGATTCTGTAGTCATGCCTAATACGTTAATTTTTTCGTTGGCAAGAATACTGGTAACATCTCTTATTAATCCGCTACGGTCGTTTGCAATAATACGTAGTTGAGTAATATAACCACCTGAGTATTCTTCTTCCCAAGTTGCCTCAATAAAACGTTCAGGGTGCTCGTTCATAACGATTTTAAATTGTTCGCAGTCTTCACGGTGAATTACTACGCCACGGCCTTGAGTAATGTAACCTGCAATTTCATCACCTGGAATTGGGTTACAACAACCTGCAAGTTGGTTCATTAAATTGCCAACGCCTTGTAAAATAACGCCGTTTTGGAATTTTTTTTGTTTTCGCGGTTTTTGAATTAACCGTGGATCTATTTCCGGCGGTTCTTCATTTCTTAATTTAGATTGAATGTAATTAACAACCTGATTTAAACGAATATCTCCGCCACCAATGCCAGCTAATAAGTCGTCCAATGTCACCATGTTAAAGCGATCTTTTGCTTGTTCAGCTTCTGACCAAGGAATATGCAACCTAGCCAACTCTTGCTCTAAAAGTTGTTTGCCTTCATGCAGGTTTTTATCTTTGTCTTGTTGCTTAAACCAAGTATGAACTTTAGCACGAGCGCGTGACGAATGGATGTAGTCTAAATTCGGGTTTAACCAATCACGTTTTGGATTTGACTCTTTGCCTGTGATGATGTCAATTTGGTCGCCAGTTTTTAATTGATAAGTAAAAGGCACAATACGATTAAATACTTTTGCACCAATGCATCTATGGCCTATGTTTGTATGTATATGGTAGGCGAAATCCAGTGGCGTAGATCCATTTGGTAAGTCGATAACGTCGCCTTGTGGGGTAAACACGTAAACGCGATCTTCCACAACTTGGTTTCTTAGTTCTTCAGCAAAGTCCCCAGAGTCGGCCATTTCTTCTTGCCATTGTAGTAACTTTCTTAACCAAGCAATTTTGTCTTCGTAACCAGAACCTTTACCTGATTTAGTTGGCAATGCTCCTTCTTTATATTGCCAATGAGCAGCAACACCTAATTCTGCGTCGTCGTGCATGTCTTTGGTTCTTATCTGAATTTCAATCGGTTTACCTTCAGGACCAATAACTACGGTATGAATGGATTGATACCCGTTTGGTTTTGGTGTGGCAACATAGTCGTCAAACTCAGATGGAATATGACGCCAGCTAGTGTGTATGATACCTAAACAGGAATAACAATCTTGAATCTTTTCTGCGACAACACGTACTGCTCTAATGTCGAATAACTGACTGAATTCATAACCCTTTTTTTGCATCTTTTTCCAAATGCTGTAAATGTGCTTAGGTCTGCCATAAACCTGAGATTTTATGTGAGCGCCATTTAACCGGTCACCTAATTGCTCGACAAAGTCTTCTAAGTATTGTTGTCTCTCAGTTCTTTTTTCTTCTAGGCTTGAGGCGATATTTTTATATATATCTGGCTGTAAGTAACGAAATGCGTAATCCTCCAATTCCCATTTTAATTGACCGATACCCAACCTGTTGGCTAACGGGGCATAAATGGTTTGTGTTTCTTTGGCGGCAAGAACACGAGTTTCTTCGTCGCTTTTTTTGATCTCGCGTAAAAAAACAACTTGTTGAGCGAGTTTGATAACTACCGCTCTAACATCTTCAATCATAGCTGTTAACATGCGGCGAATATTTTCACCTTGTTCCGGTGAGTATTTTACTCTCGCCGACAATAGACCCATGCTGGCCATTTTAGTAACACCATTTAGAAGGTTAATGATATTACTGCCAAATTTCTTTTTAAGTTTTTCTTTTACTTTATTGTCAGAGGCTTGGTGTTCAAAATACGGGTATAACAAAGCACTAATTAAACTATCGTCGTCCATGTGTAGTTCAAGGAGTATTTCAACAATTAACAATCCTTGGCGGGTGTAGTCTGCATCTGTTGGAGAAAGTAACTCTGCTTGTTTAGGCTGCTTTTGTAGCCATTGAACCGCGTCGTCAATAGCCAGTACGGTATGTTCAGCAAGACCAGCGGACGTTAGCCACTGTTTAGTATCTTTACTTTCTAGAATGTCTTCTAAATGATGCGTACGAGTTACCGAAACCACAGGTTATCCTTTTATTTTTCTATATTATGCTTCTAACAACGCCATTGCTTCTATATGAGCAGTATGAGGAAACATATTTAATAATCCAAGTTTCGACAATTTATAACCACTTTGCTGTAATTCTTTTATATCTCTGATCATAGTGGATGGATTGCAAGATACATACAATATAGTCTTTGGTGACAATAATGGAATTTTTTTGACGACATCAAAAGCACCATCACGCGCCGGATCTAATAATAATTTATCTATTGGCTTTAGCCACTTTGGTTTGTATTTTAGCTGCAACTTAGATAGGTCTGCTTGGTGGGCAGAAATGTTATCTATTTGGTTTAATTGCGCATTTTGTTTAATGCGCAACACCATATTGTTAACACCTTCAACGGCAAATACTTGCTTTGATTTACGCGCGAGCGGCAATGTGAAGTTGCCAATGCCACTAAATAAATCTAATACAACATCGTCTTTAGTTGGCGCTAGCCAGTTGATTGCTTGTTCTACCATCTGCTGGTTTACACCTGCATTAACTTGAATAAAGTTCTCTGGTGAGAATTGGAATCGACAATTTTCAATTTGGTATTCAAGCTCTGTACCAGTTACGTCATTTGTTAGTGATATTTGTTCAAATTGATGTTCATCATGCTCTAATAAAAGGTTCACGGCTTTGTCTTTTGCATAGCTTGTAAGCTTTTCTTTATCTTGGTTTGTAATAGATTTCACGGTTCTAAAAATTACAGTGTCTTGATCATTTAATGCATATAGCTGAACGTGAGTAATTGATTTTCGGTTAGACAAACTTTGTATTAATGTTTTTAAAGATGGTAATAAATCAGTCAAACTTTGAACCAAAATAGGGCAGTGCTCAATATCGACAATTTGTTTTGATTTCGCCTGCCTAAAACCTAAACGTAAAGATGTGTCAGAATCAAACCAAATAGATAAACGAGCCGTACGGCGGTAATGCCAATCAGATCCAGAGAGTGCTTCCTGCCAAGGAATATCATTTAAACCAAGTTGTTTTTTGAATAAATTGTCTAGCGCTAATTGTTTCGCTTCTACTTGATGAGATGGTTCCATATATTGTAATTGGCAGCCTCCACAGGTACCAAAGTGAGCACATTTAGGTTGAACGCGTTTAATACTTGGCTCAATCACTTGAATAGTTTCGCCTTTGATTATTTTTTCATTGTAAGTAATCGGGCGAACTTTAACGACTTCATTGACTAAAGCTCCTGATACAAAGGCTATTTTACCTGACTCTGTGCGTATGATCCCTTTACCTTCTGGATCATAACCGCTAACGGTTGCGACAAAATCGGGTAATTGTTTGGCTAAAGATTTATGTTTTCTATTTTTGCCAGACTTATTGGGGTTAAATATTTGTGCCATGGATGCAGATGCCCTGTATTTAATTGCTCTTAAATATTAATGAGAGTAGATAAATGTGAAATTGAGAAAGCTAGATTGTTGTTAGTTTAACAAGTTTAGGATAAGTTAATCGTCCTAATTTATATAAATTATTTTTGTACTATCAATGAAAGAACTACTTTCCTTACGTCAACGTGCGTTGATGATAACTATTTTACCTACAATATTAATCGGTCTTTTATTGGGAGGGTATTTAACTTACAAAAGGTACACTGAGTTAGATGATAACTTAATTCAGCGTGGTATCTACCTTTCAGAGCCTCTCAGTATTTTAAGTGCTGACGCTATTTTGCATAACAAACAAAATGTTTTAGCTAAAGCGATAGACATGGCACATAGAAAAGCCAGCCCAATAGTACGCTCAATTTCTGTCTTTTTACCTAACCATCAATTATTTCAATCATCCAATGTGCATGAGAACTTCTCTGCAATAAGGTTAAAACCAGGACGTTTGTTGTCCGAAAGTACTCGAGTTGAAGTTACCGACCATACTATTTACATCCGCAGCCCAGTTTATGGTAATGAGATACACGACAATGATTCATTTCTATTTATTACTAAAAATGGGAAAACGTTATTTGGGTATTTAGTTGTTGAGTTAAGTCGAGATCAGGCGTTATTACAGCAGCAGTCGTCAGTATTCACGTTGGCACTTATTTTATTGTCGGTGATCGTTCTCACGATTATTTTCTCTTTGTTTTTTATCAAAGATATTATTCGTTCAATCAATAGCTTGAATAAAGCTGTAGTAGGCGTTGCAGATGGCGACTATAAACAACGCGTCAATACTCCTATGGTTGGAGAGCTTGATACGTTAAGAGTCAGTGTTAATTCAGTCGCTAAAGCCATGTATGTGGTAACAGAGCAAGCTGAACACAACATTAGTGAACATACTCAAGAATTGCAGCAAACCGTAGAGCAGTTAGAAGTCCAGAATATTGAACTTAATATTGCTAAACGTGATGCATTAAATGCCAATGAAGTGAAATCACAATTTTTAGCTAATATGAGCCATGAACTAAGGACCCCGTTAAACGGCGTTTTAGGTTTTACTCGTCAGTTGAAAAAAACTCAACTTAATAATAATCAGCGTGATTTTTTAGAGACTATAGATTCGTCGGCTAATAATTTACTGCAGATCATTAACGATATTTTAGATTTCTCAAAACTTGATGCTGGAAAGATGGAACTAGAGTCTATGCCATTTGCGTTAAGAGATACAGTCAATGAAGTCATGACGTTATTGGCTCCGAGTATATTTGATAAAAGCTTGGATATTCACCTCAATATAGACACCCGAGTGCCAAATGAACTGCAGGGAGACCCAGTAAGATTAAAACAAATTATTATCAACCTTATTGGTAACTCAATTAAGTTTACTCAAGATGGTTATATTCGATTGGATGTAAAATATTTAGGCAGCCATGAATATGGTCACCATATTAAGTTTATTGTTTCTGATACTGGTATAGGTATAGAAGATAAAGTTAAAGACAAGTTGTTTGCTGCGTTTGGTCAAGCGGATAACTCAACGACTAGAAAATATGGTGGTACAGGCTTAGGCCTGATCATCAGTAAAAAAATAGTTGAGAGCATGAAAGGCTCTATTCACTTTAATAGTGAATTAAACAAAGGTTCTGAATTCTTATTTGATGTATACATTAATGAAAACAACACGGCTATTGGTCAACAGTTACCGTTATTAGAGATTGAAGGTAAACACCTATTATATTTCGACTCTTGTCCAATGGCTTATGAAGATATAAATCAATTACTCCTTGAAGAGACTGAGCTTGTCGTAACCAGTTGCGATAACGACACCGACTATGACAAATACTTGCAGCAACAAAAATTTGATATGGTTTTAATTGGTAGAAAAATTTCTCCAAGTACGCTCAGCGAGCTCAAAAAATACATAACCATCGCAGATCAATATTGTTCAAATGTTTATACGATAATTAATAGTATTTCTCCCAACTTAAAAGAGGCCATTGTTGGCTCTGGTGCAAGAGCCTGTTTTAGTATGCCGGTTAATCATAGAAAACTGATCAATACCTTGGCGGAGCCTTATATAAAAGATATAAGGGAGCAGCAAGAATTAACCCCGATATTTAGTGGCATGAAAGTATTGGCTGTTGATGATACTCCTGCAAATTTGAAACTGTTAACAACGGTATTGCATGATATGGGAATAGTTGTCGATGTTGCTCATGACGGAGTAGTGGCCTTACAGGAATCTCAAAAGCATATTTATGATGTTATTTTTATGGACATTCAAATGCCGATTATGGATGGCATTACCGCCTGTAAAAAGATTAAAGAATCATCATTAAATGAAAGTACTCCAATTATTTCTGTTACCGCTCATGCAGGGCAAGATGAACAAAAAAGAATGTTGGATGTTGGCTTTACTGGATATTTAGCTAAACCGATAGATGAGGAAATGTTAACCCAAGTTATTTTGGATTCATGCCCAGGTTGCCAGTTACAAGTTAGATCTAATATAAAGTCAGGGGGTGAGAAAATAACGGAAATCGTACTTGAAAAACAACCAAGTGAAGCCCCTGTGTTTGCTGATTATTACCATGTAGACTGGCCTTTAGCGTTAACTAGAGCCGCAGGTAAGCAAGAGTTAGCTATTGAAATGTTTATTATGTTAATTAATAGTTTACCTGAACTGTTAAAGTCAATTAAACAGAATTATGCCGATGATAATTTAGAACTGCTACTTAGTGTTGTGCATAAGTTTCATGGTGCATGTTGTTATACTGGAGTGCCTAAGTTAAAGCAGCTGGCAGAAACCATTGAGTCAGGTTTAAAGAATCAGAAGAATATCGCGTCGATTGAACCTGAGTTGTTAGAGTTGATTGACCAAATTGAGCGTATAATAAATGATGCTAAAGAATGGGGCTTAGACTAACGTTCATTCTTTGTTTTCATTTTTTGATTGTTTAAGCCTACTGAGTTTTAGAAACTGTTCTTTTAACGGACCTTTGCTAGACTTAGCGATAGTTTCAAACATTTTTGCAACTTCAGCTGGAATTGTTTTAGTACTTTTTTTAATTATTTCAGGGGCTTCAGCTTTTGCTCGTTTTGATTGTAACGCGGCTGAATGAGGACTTACTTTCATTTCAACCGTTACCAGAGCTGGGTCAAGCTGTTTACGAAATGTAGACAAAACTTGGGACTGATGCATTTTAAATCCAGTCGCGATACCCGCTGATGTTGTTTCTAAATAGACAATTGAGTTTTTATAGTTGCTTACTACGATGTTTTGAGCGATATTAGCACCTAATATTTCTGATAAAAGTTTGTGAATTAATCTAAATTTACTTGTTTTTTGACGATATAAAGATAGATTGTTTGTTTCTTTT
Organism: Psychrosphaera sp.; assembly: GCA_034111705.1. Classification (GTDB taxonomy): domain Bacteria; phylum Pseudomonadota; class Gammaproteobacteria; order Enterobacterales; family Alteromonadaceae; genus Psychrosphaera. Next base: position 7,410 of record JAWUWS010000095.1, on the reverse strand, counting down.
TCTGAACTTATTAGTTCGTTTAACGATTTGGGTGTCTTCACTTATATGTCCGTGAAATTAGGTAGTAGTGAATGAGTTTAACACTTATTTATAGAGGAAAAAATGTAAGCTTTAAAACGAGAATGTTAAAGGCTCAATGGCTTTCTGCCGCCTTGGTTTTAATATTACTTACGGTATGGCTTATACGCGGTGCAATTGGCGTAACTGACGATACAAATCATGTTCGTGAGCAGCTAAGTGTCGCGCAAAAAGAATATAGCGAAGAAAAAGAATTGCTTCTTCGGCTTAAAAAGCAAACTCAACATCAATTAAGTGCACTTACGTTAAAACTTGGCGAAATAAAAGGTCAAGTGAACCGCTTAGACGCATTTGCATCTCGCTTAGCTCAACAATCAAAAATCCCTGACGATGAATTCAACTTCGATACATTGGCTGCAACTGGCGGACCGACAACTGCTAATGCAGAAGATGTTACTGCTAATGCAGAAAGTTTATTTGTTGAAATGAATGAAATGTTAATTAAGTTAGATGGCCAAGAAAGAAAGATGGCAGTACTTGAATCTATCTTAATGAATGCCCATATAGAAGATGAGATATTTATATCAGGTCGACCAATCCAACGTGGTTGGTTGTCATCATACTTTGGTGTTAGAAAAGACCCGTTTACTGGTATGCCAGCTACTCATAAAGGTTTGGATTTTGCTGGTGAAGATGGCGCGAATGTTATCGCGACAGGATCTGGAGTAGTGACTTGGGCAGATAGCCGATTTGGCTACGGAAATTTGGTGGAAATTGACCATGGTGACGGCATCATCACTCGATATGGACACAATAAAGCGTTATTGGTAAACGTTGGTGACATAGTTACCAAAGGGCAGGAAATTGGATTGATGGGCAGTACAGGTAGGTCTACAGGACCACATGTTCATTATGAAGTGATACAAAATGGCAAACAGATAGATCCATTACCATATGTCTATCGAAAAGCCGACTGACGATTAATTAGAGTATATTTTAATCAATTTGTAGCAATCGGCCTTTGGCCGATTGTTTATTTTTAGAATAATCAAAAGTAAAAAGCTAAAAACATGATCTCATCATTACTTACAAAAATGTTTGGTAGCAGAAACCAACGCACGCTTAAAAAATTAGACAAAATTGTTTCAACAATTAACGCTCTAGAACCTCAATTTCAAAGTCTCAATGATCAAGAATTGAAAGCCAAAACCGCTGAATTTAAAGCGCGTTTAGCTGAAAATGAAACATTAGATGATTTATTACCAGAAGCATTTGCTACTGTGCGTGAAGCCAGTAAACGTGTTTTTGGTATGCGTCATTTTGACATGCAGTTAGTAGGCGGCATGGTGTTGAATAACGGTTCAATTGCAGAAATGAGAACCGGTGAAGGTAAGACATTAACGGCAACGTTACCTGCGTACTTAAATGGGTTAGCTGAGAAAGGCGTTCACATTATTACGGTGAATGACTACTTGGCCAGCCGTGACTCAGAAACTAACCGTCCATTATTTGAATTTTTGGATATGAGTGTTGGTTGTAATACGGCAGGTATGCCGCATGATGCTAAAAAAGCAGCTTACAATGCAGATATTACTTATGGAACCAATAACGAGTTTGGTTTTGACTATTTGCGTGACAACATGGCATTTGAAAGTAGTGAACGTGCACAGCGTAGCCGACCTTTTGCCATTATTGATGAAGTTGATTCAATATTAATTGATGAAGCTAGAACACCTTTGATCATTTCTGGTCCTGCTGAAGATAGCTCAGAAATGTATCTTCAGATAAATAAAATCGTACCTTTACTTGAGAAACAAGAAAAAGACGATGAAGAAGGTGTTGAAGGTGATGGTGATTACACCACTGATGAAAAATCAAAACAAATTCACCTTACGGAACGTGGCCAAGTTCGTGTAGAAGAAATTTTATTAGAGCAAGGCATTGTTGCTGAGGGTGAGTCTCTATACTCAGCTACTAATATTCCTTTATTGCACAATGTATATGCGGCGTTACGTGCTCATTTAATGTACCAAAAAGACATTGATTACATTGTTCAAGAAAATCAAATAGTGATCATTGATGAACATACCGGTCGTACAATGGAAGGACGTCGTTGGTCAGAAGGTTTACACCAAGCTGTTGAAGCAAAAGAAGGGGTGAAAATTCAGAATGAAAACCAAACTCTTGCTTCTATCACTTTCCAGAATTTTTTCCGTATGTACGACAAGTTATCTGGTATGACGGGTACTGCCGATACTGAAGCATTTGAATTTCAACAAATTTATGGACTAGATACGGTTGTTATACCAACTAACCGTCCTATGGTTCGTAATGATATGACGGATTTGGTTTATCTTACTCAGTTAGAAAAATACAAAGCAATTATTGAAGACATCATAGGTTGTCAAAAACGTGGTCAGCCTGTATTGGTTGGTACAGCGTCAATTGAATCTTCAGAACTGTTATCTTCATTTTTGAACAAAGAGAAGATAAAACACAGCGTACTTAATGCTAAGCAGCATGAAAAAGAAGCGCAAATTATTGAAGATGCAGGTACGTCTGGCACAGTTACTATTGCTACTAACATGGCTGGCCGTGGTACCGATATTGTTTTAGGTGGTAATTGGCAAGCTGAATCGGCTCGCCTTAAGAACCCAACACAACAACAAGTAGAACATATAAAATCTGAGTGGCAAAAACGCCATGATGCGGTATTAGAAGCTGGTGGTTTACATATCATAGGTACTGAACGTCATGAATCTCGTCGCATAGATAATCAGTTACGTGGCCGTTCTGGTCGTCAGGGCGATGCGGGTAGTTCACGTTTTTATCTTTCTATGGAAGATACCTTAATGCGTTTATTCGCATCTGAACGTGTAACTAACATGATGCGTCGTTTAGGAATGGAAGATGGCGAAGCCATTGAACATCCTTGGGTGAATAAAGCGATAGAAAATGCACAACGTAAAGTTGAAGCGCGTAACTTTGATATTCGTAAACAACTCTTAGAATACGATGATGTTGCCAATGACCAACGTAAAGTAATTTACTCACAACGTGATATGTTGTTGGATGAAGGTGATATTGGTGAAGTTATCGCAGGTATTCGTCAAGACGTTGTTGCCTCTTTGTTAGATCAATACATTCCACGTCAATCGTTAGATGAAATGTGGGATCTTGAGGGATTAGAAGAGCGTCTGAAGAGTGATATGTCTATCGACTTACCAATCCGTACGTGGTTAGAAGCAGACGAAAAGCTGCATGAAGAGACGTTAAAGCAGCGTGTTAGTGAAAGCATTGATGAAATGTATAACGGGAAAGAAGCATTAGTTGGTAAAGATGTGTTACGTCATTTCGAAAAAGCCATCATGTTACAAACATTGGATCAATACTGGAAAGAGCATTTGGCTGCGATGGATCATTTACGCCAAGGTATTCACTTACGTGGATATGCGCAAAAAAATCCAAAACAAGAGTACAAACGTGAATCGTTTGAATTGTTCTCAAACATGCTTGAGTTGTTGAAGTCTGAAGTCACTAATGTGTTATGCCGTGTGCAAGTACGTGCTGAAGAAGATGTTGATGCTGTTGAAGAACAACGTCGTAAAGCAGATTCAGCGCCAAAAGAATATCAACATGAATCGTCAGATCAATTGTCTGAAGACAAAGATGAAAAGTCTATGATCAGAAATCAACCTAAAGTCGGTCGTAACGACCCATGTCCTTGTGGTTCAGGCAAAAAATATAAACAATGCCACGGTAAGTTATCCTAACCTTGTACTGTTAATAACGAAAAAAGGCGGATATCCGCCTTTTTTTATGACTAAAATAAATTGAGATAAACACCTCTGGTATTTAAAAATGAAAAAAACAATTAACGTTGCCGCCGCGGTTATTTATGCAAATGGTTTATTTTTATTAAGCAAACGTTTGGACCATCAACATCAAGGTGGTAAGTGGGAATTTCCTGGTGGTAAAATTGAAGAGAGCGAAAATACAGAGCAAGCTTTACTTCGTGAGCTTAAAGAAGAGCTAAATATCGATGTATTAGAACAATCTCATTTTATGTCGCTGAGTTTTGAATACCCTGAAAAGCACGTAAATTTACACTTTCAATTAGTAACTCAATTTGACGGAAAAGAGCAAGGGAATGAAGGGCAGCAAGTACAGTGGTTTACTAAGGCTGAATTAATAACCTTAACCTTTCCTGATGCAAATGTGCCCGTTGTTGATAAAATTCAACAGCAGCTTTAATTTTTAAGGGCGAAAGGCACTTTATAGCTGACTTTAGGTTATAAGGTTTGATACAATCCCGCCTCATTTTTGTTCAATATCAAAAGTAAGAATTTCCAATATATGTTTGAAGTGAATCCTGTACTAAACCAACTTGCCGATATACGCACTCGTACCGACGTGCTTCGGGGGTATCTTTGACTACGATAATAAAAGAGAGTTATTAGAAGAGGTTTCAGGAGAGCTTGAAAACCCAGACGTGTGGAACGATCCGGCTAGAGCGCAAAAGTTGGGTAAAGAAAAGTCAACATTGGAAGCCATTGTCGACACTATCGATCAACTTGATTTAGGCACTGAAGATGTCGAAGGTTTAGTTGAGCTTGCACAAGAAGCAGAAGATGAAGACACCTTTGAAGAAGCGCAGTCAGAGTTGGCCGAATTAGTGGCTAAGTTAGAATTATTAGAGTTTCGCCGTATGTTTTCTGGAGAACAAGATTCAAGCAATGCTTATATCGATTTACAATCAGGCTCTGGCGGCACAGAAGCGCAAGACTGGTGTAACATGTTATTACGTATGTATTTACGTTGGGGCGAAGCTAAAGGCTTTAAAACTGAGCTTATCGAAGTTACTGCTGGCGATGTGGCCGGCATTAAAGGCGCAACCATTCGATTCTCTGGTGAATATGCCTTTGGTTGGTGTCGTACCGAAACTGGTGTACACCGTTTAGTGCGTAAATCTCCTTTTGATTCAAGTGGTAAACGTCATACATCATTTGCTTCTGCATTTGTGTATCCAGAAGTAGATGACAATATTAACATCGACATAAATACAACTGATTTAAAAATTGATACTTACCGAGCATCAGGCGCTGGTGGTCAGCACGTTAATACCACAGATTCAGCCGTTCGTATTACCCATGTTCCAACAAATACTGTTGTGCAATGTCAAAACGAACGTTCACAGCATAAAAATAAAGACCAAGCCATGAAGCAGCTAAAAGCTAAGCTTTATGAATTGGAAATGCTAAAACAAAATGCTGAGAAACAAGTGGCAGAAGACAGTAAATCTGACATTGGTTGGGGTAGTCAAATTCGTTCATACGTTTTGGATGACTCACGTATTAAAGATTTACGAACAGGCATTGAAAATCGTAATACACAAGCAGTGCTAGACGGTGATTTAGATAAATTTATAGAGGCTAGCCTTAAATCTGGCCTTTAGTTTAGTTTTGTCTGTTAACGTGAAATAAAGCACGAGTAGACAAAACAACATAGTAAGTTGAGTTAGTTTAAGTAAGAAAAAAAAACGCTCAATAAAATAGTTTAATGGTAATTAGAGAATAATATGACTGACCAAATTCAAGACGAAAATAAATTGATAGCAGAGCGTCGTGCTAAATTAGACGCAATCCGCGCTAACTGTAGTGCTAATGGTCATCCGAATAAGTTCCGACGTGAACATTATGCTGAAGACTTACAACAAGAATTTGGTGAAAAATCAAAAGAAGAATTGATTGAGTCACATAGCGTCGTTTCTATTGCTGGTCGTATTATGGCTAAACGTGGTCCGTTCTTGCTATTACAAGATATGTCCGGCCGCATTCAAGCCTATGCATCAAAAGACACACAAAAAGTATTAAAAGAAAAATACGGCGTATTGGATATAGGCGATATTATTGGTGTAACAGGGCCGCTGAATAAGTCAGGTAAAGGCGACTTGTATGTAGATATGGTTGAGTATGAATTACTAACTAAGTCATTACGTCCGTTACCAGAAAAATTCCACGGATTAACAGACCAAGAAGCTAAATACCGTCAACGTTATGTAGATTTGATCACAAATCAAGACACGCGTAATACCTTCTTTATCCGTTCTAAAATTGTTGAAGGCATCCGTCGTTTCTTAGCTGACCGTAACTATATGGAAGTAGAAACACCAATGTTGCAAGTAATACCTGGTGGCGCTACAGCAAAACCATTTGTGACACATCATAATGCAATGAGCCGAGATATGTATTTACGTATCGCGCCAGAACTGTATTTAAAACGCTTAGTGGTTGGTGGTTTTGAACGTGTATTCGAAATCAACCGTAACTTCCGTAACGAAGGTTTATCGACTCGTCATAATCCAGAATTTACTATGATTGAATTTTATCAAGCGTACGCAGATTACAACGACCTAATGAATCTAACTGAAGAAATGTTACGTACATTAGCTAATGATGTATTAGGCACTTCAATCATTACTAATACAGTAAAAGATACAGACGGTAACGTAGTTGAAACTAAAGAGTACGATTTTGGTCAACCGTTTACACGCTTAACTATGTCCGATGCGGTATTAACATATTACCCAGAAGCAACTGCAAATCCAGAATGGAAAGCGGCGATTGAAGATCCTGAAAATAACTTAGCGACATTAAAAGTTATGGCTAAAGCACTTCATATTAAAGAGCCAGAAGTCGATGGGATTTGGGGCGCAGGTAAATACTTGTGTGAAATCTTCGAAGCTACTGCTGAAGAGTTACTGGACCAACCTACCTTCATTACCGCTTATCCTTGGGAAGTATCTCCTCTGGCTCGTCGTAATGATGAAAATGGATTTGTTACTGACCGTTTTGAATTCTTCGTTGGTGGGCGTGAGCTTGCAAATGGTTTCTCTGAGTTAAATGATGCGGCTGATCAAGCTGAACGCTTCAGCAAACAAGTTGTAGAGAAAGACGCAGGCGACGATGAAGCTATGCACTTTGATGAAGATTACATTCAAGCATTAGAGTTTGGCTTACCACCAACTGCTGGTGAAGGTATCGGTATCGACCGTTTGGTTATGTTGTTTACTGACTCTCCAACAATTAAAGATGTCATTTTATTCCCTCACATGAAGCCAGTAGCTAATGCTGAGCAGACTGAAGAAGAATAAAAAACTGTTTGTAATAGATCATGAAAAAACGCCTTCTTAATGAAGGCGTTTTTGCATCTAGTTGTATATTTTTACTTTGTTTTGAAAAAAGCGGTAATGTCCGTTGCCCAGTCTTGCTCAGGGACTTCTAATATTCGGCCTAATTCAACACCATCTTTATATACAATAATGGTTGGGGTTTTTAGTATATTATGTTTTTCAGCTAATAGTAGTGGATCTGACTTGCTTGTATTTAACGC
>JAWUWS010000094.1:0-13479 GCA_034111705.1 Psychrosphaera sp. | reverse complement strand
CTGCATTTTTGACTACGTTAAAAAATACATTTACTTATTTGGGGATGGATTACGGGGGCCATATACATGCAAATTGCGCTAAAGGTTTTATGGCTGATGAATATAAGGATGACGTTGCTAAGTTTATCCAGCAGGTTAAATACTAAGAGTATCTTTAAACGTAAAATCCAGTAATGGGGAAATTCGTGCTTAGGGGTGGATGGTTAGTAATAACCTTTACTTACCTGACGTTAGCCTAAAGATAACGTCACACCATTTCATGAAAATTCATTGAGTTTCAAATGATATAAGAAAGCCCATAATTCTATGTTTCACAGGCTGTTTTATTAATCTAACCTGCCCCAGCTTTTACCACCCCTTAGTTGATGGATTAATACTCATATCACAACACCTAAACCTCTGAATATACAAAGGTATATACTTCTGTGTCTTACTTTAGATTAACTGAATCAGTGCGCAATTCAATTTTACTGCTATAGTAATTAAGCAATACACAGTATATAACGAGTAATAATTTGAGATTAAAAGACAGTATCTTTAGTGTAGTTTTTTCTTTGTTGGCATTGGCGATATTAATAACCGTTTTATTTTTTAACTATGCCAAAGACAAAGAATTAATATTACTTGAGTTGAAAAATCAAAGAGAATCGGTATTAAATTTATCTGAGGACTCTTTTAGAGAGTTACAGAATATTGTTCAACAAGACTTGGTATTATTGGTCAAATCCTATGAAAATCACTTAGATCAACCTCAAGCTCTTACTTTACTTTTTCAAGATTTATTAAGCGCCAGAGAAAACTTATACTTACAAGCTCGAGTTATAGACCTGACTGGTATGGAAAAAATCAGGGTTGATAATGATGGCTTGGGGGTGCATGTTGCTGAGCAATCCAATTTACAAAACAAATCCTCTCGTGATTACTTTATTGACACTTTAGCCATGGCTAGAACTCAAGTTTATTGGTCTCCAATCGATTTGAATGTTGAACGTGGCGTGGTCCAAAAACCCTATATAGCGACCACTAGAGCAGTTAAAGTGTTAACGGATAAACAAGGCAATCAAGTCGGTATTGTTATTTTAAATCTAGATCTTAATAATCTATATAAAAAAGTAACCACTTTTTCCGAGTCTAAAGGGCTTAAGTTTATCCATACTGATCACCGGGGATATTTTTTATTCCACCCTAACGAGGAACTCAGATGGGGAGGTATTTTTCCAGAAAGAAAACATATAACAATTACAGAAACCATCACCCAAGATATTTCACCAATAGTAAATACAACCCAAACTGTTAAAAGTAAAAAAGGGGCTATTTTATCTGTTCATTACAGCCCCAACAACGGCTTACATTCTGGCTTTATTGCTATATCTACTCCAGCAGAACAAATCTATGACCCTATTACAAACTTAACGTTTAACTATTATGTTTACTTACTATTATTAACCATCGCGATTGTTGCACTAAGTTTCATTACCGTACGTTATCAAAGAATTAAAAATGTCCATCAGGAACAAATCAAAGTATCGCTTTTTGAAGCAAAAAGAAGTGCTGAGTTTAAAAGTCGTTTTCTTGCCAATATGAGCCACGAAATAAGAACACCGTTAAACGCGATTGTAGGAATGTTATACCTAATCAAAAATGATGCTCCCACATCGTCACAACTAAAATTAATTAACACTTTAGAATCAAGCTGCGGTCACTTATTGTCGATTGTGAATGATATTTTAGACTATTCAAAAATAGACTCTAATATGCTTAAACTAGAAAAAGAGAATTTTCATTTACATGAAGTATTAGACAATATTGCAGGGATTAGCCGTCAATTATCAAGGGATAAAGACATTGAAGTATTAACTTCATTTTCAGATGACATCACCTGTGAATTATCTGGTGATTCGTTTAGGTTAACTCAGATTTTGATAAATTTAATGAGTAATGCCATCAAATTTACTAATCAAGGCCATGTAACCTTAGATGTAAAAACTCATGAAGAAAATGACAAGATCCTAACTCAATTTATTGTCTCTGATAGTGGCTGTGGTATGACTGAAGAAACAATTGAATTAATCCGTAACCCCTTCCAGCAAGCTGATACATCAACCACAAGACGTTTTGGCGGTACTGGTTTAGGAATCTCTATTGTTGATCAGCTAATAAAGTTAATGAATGGGAAAATATCCATTGAAAGTGTTATTAACAAAGGATCAATATTTAGCATTGAAATTCCATTTTCTAAAAGTTCTTCTCCTCTTAATTATCGACCTTATGAACAAATAGATTTCACCAAGTTAAATGCATTAATCGTGGATGATGATAAAGTTGCTAGGGAGTATTTATCTTCGATTATTAAGCGTTTCGGCTGTACTGTAAACTCTTTTGATACTGGAGAAGAGGGGTTAGCTTTTTACAAACAATCGATCCAATCAGGAAAAGATATTCATTTAATATTTATGGATTGGCGACTTCCTGGAGAGAATGGGTTATCTATTGCCAAACAAATTAGTGCATTTCATCCTGCACAAACGCCTGTGATCATTATGGAAACGGCTTACGGCCGAGAAGTAATGCGAGAAGAAGGTTTCGCAGATACCATAAACAAACTACTCATAAAGCCAATAACGCCATCTGACGTATTTGATGCCGTTAGTGAACAGCTCTCATTAGTAAACAACGAAGGGTTACCTAAATCAACTACATTATCAAAACTCGACAATGTTATTCTTGACGGTATACATGTTTTGATAGTGGATGATAACCGAGTGAATCAAACTGTATGCGGAAAAATATTATCTAAATTAGGTGCTACCTTTGAACTTGCTGACAATGGAGCTATTGCTATTCAGCTACTTGAAGCTAACCATGGTTCAATTGATGTCGTGTTAATGGATATGCAAATGCCAGTATTGGATGGCGTAGAAGCGACTAAGATATTGCGAACTAAACCTATTTTTAAAGACTTACCTATTATTGCGTTAACAGCTAATGTCAGCAGAGAAGACATAGATATTTGTAAAAGTGCAGGTATGAATGATTATGCAGCTAAACCCATTGAAGCAACAAAACTAGCAAAATTAATCTTACAACACAGTATTAGAACTTAATACGTTATAAGTAAATTTAAAGCTAATATTAAAACTTATCCATCATTTTTGATCATACAAACTCAACCGTATCACCCACATTTATAGTAAGTTCAAAGCTCGTTTTACTGATTGGCGCTAAAACTGCATTTTGTCCAAAAAAAGCACCTTTTTGGGGTACATGTCCCATATCAAATAAAGTTTTTAACGGCTGTTGAGGTGTCGGTATTTCAGCAGTAAATTGGTCAATGCCCGGTACAGGGCAGCGCTGACAAGGATTAGTAAAGTCAATCACACAGGTTTGCATTCCATCTTGACCAACAAGATTAAGGCTCTGACTCTGGTGTTCAATAAATGCGGGTGCATTATCAACAATGACATTTCCACGAAAGCGATTCATTGGCACAGTTTGAATATCTTGGCGTTGTAATTCTTTATTCAACTCATTCAAAGAGCTGCTGCTGGTTATAAGAAACGGGTAGCCATCTGCAAAGTTAGTTGAGTTTTTATTACCTTTAGTATGTTTTACACTGACTTGTCGCTTAAAACTTGGATTCATGCGTACCAAATGTAAACGTTGTTCTCGCCACATACCTAATACTTTGACTAACCAGTCTGAAGCAACTTGCCCTTCATCTAAAACGTCACACTCACTTTTCCATACTTTTGCTAGTTTTTGATCTGTTAAGTTAGATTCAAGAGGGATATACAAGTCTTCATATTCTGGATGCTTAAGAATTAAATGAGTACTGGTTATAGCCGTTTGTATGGTTGCCAAGGCTGAGTTTGTTCGCTGGGTTAAAAACAAACCATCGTCATTAACAATCATCCAATGTCTGTCCCATTTAAGACCTTGCTCTGTCACTAAACTTTTTTGTAGGCTAATGCCTTGTAATGATTTAACAGGGTAAATCACCAACTCTGAAATAACACCGATAGACATATTTACTTTTCACATAATTGTACTGAATTACTACTTTACTAAAGCGTTAAAACTATTGAAATAGCCAGAAATAAGAAGCGCCAAATAGCGAATGAGTTGTGACTTTCACTAATGGCGATGATACATACTTTGCGTCACTTATGTCGCTATGTGCAAAATAAACACTGACCATTTGATTATCTCTTTTCCAACGTAAATTAGTGTTAAACCTAAATCCTGCATAGCCACCTTGAGCTCGATAAGGTGCTCTATCAGGCGTTTCATAAATTGGATTTACGCCATAAAATTTTTGTGCGTATTTATCAGAAACGAACTCAAATTTAAGGGAGCTTGAAAAGTTAAAGTGACCTAAGAAATAATCATTTTGTAGTTTTTTTCTAAATACAATACTCGGGGTTGAGGTAAAATTTAACGATTCATTCTTAATCGTTCTTGCTTCTCTAAAGCCAAAATCAATAAACAACGAATTATCTTTTTTGTCACCTCCAACCAAAAAATACTTAAAACTAGGTCCGTATTCTAGAACTGCATCAATATCATTCATGCCTTTTCTAGCTTTATTTTCATCACTGTCTACTGGAATCGCACCAGATAAACTTAACGATACATATAGGTTTTCAGTATTAAACAATTTACCATTAATACCACTTTGGCTAATTCTTATTTTGGGGCCACTGTAGCGAATATAAGGAATAGGTAAAGTTAATTGCCGAGTCTCATCTGAGCCTATATAGTCTGGAACACCATGTACTGAAGCGACACCGACACCTAGAATCCATTTGCCTTTTACTTCTGCTTTGTTGGCTTGATCTTTATCACAGTCGATTACTTCTAAAACGTCACAACTGCCAAAGTCCGCAAACGAGGGCCAAGAAAAAGCGACTAGCAGTAGTAATAAATAACGATAGGTAAATGAAATATTCAAACGATAACCATAACTAGAGAAACTTAATTAACAAACTTAGGAAGTAATTCAACGCTATTGAAGAAATTAAACGTTAAGATAGTTTTAAATTCACTAAATAGATAGATAATTTGTTCAAAGCAGCCTTAAAAATTTTCACTTATGTCGTGATTTTATTACTCCTTGGGTTTTTACTAAAACCACTACCTAACTTTGCTCAGCCAAAAGCTATCCAACTACCTTGGAGCTTAAATAGTGACAATGAAGCTGACAAACATTACCAGTATTTAGATAACGGTCAAATTATAATTGAAATCACCCATGTGCCTTTAATCAACATTACTCCACAAATGTTACATTGGTTTTACCAAAACATGCCTGCTTCTACGGTTCAAATATCGAAAAGACAACAGCGCTTGTCTTGGTATCAGATATTTCATCCGTCGGAGCATGGGGTCATTCATTTATTAGAATCTGATGAAATGGGTATAAAAAAAACGGATACTGGCACATTAATGCAAAAAGAAGAATGGTTTGGACCTTACTACAAGCAAGGAACTGAGCGAATAATATTACTATCAGATCAAGGTATGAAAGTACAATTTGAATTGGCCGGATTAACCTTTGGCCATAGCGAACATGTGTTTATTCAAACCTCTGGAGGTTCACAATATAAGATCCGAACAACTATCGGCTCTGACTTACCTATAATCGGCCCTATTATAAATGTAATACTTCGCTATAAAATGTTTCCAAAACCAATGTTAGAACATTGGATTAGGCATCAAGTTGAGGAAATAAGTAATTTAAATGCTTTTTTACCGCAGCTTTATATTGCACCCAAGCAAGAAGATCATTATCTACTCAAACTTAATTAATACATATTTAGTCCTGTTGCATTGCCCACATTTTGGCATAACGGCCATTGCCTAGTAACAATTCTTGATGGTCTCCAGTTTCAACAATTTCACCTTGGTGCATAACTATGATCTTATCGGCATCAACTATGGTGGACAATCTGTGAGCAATTACTAACGACGTATGCCCAGTTGATATTTCTTGTAATGCGTTAAGAATGGCTTGTTCTGATCCGGAATCTAAAGACGATGTTGCCTCATCAAACACCAAAATTGGTGGACGTTTAAGTATGGTTCTCGCGATGGCGACTCTTTGTTTCTCACCACCTGATAATTTTAATCCCCTTTCACCAACCATCGAATGTTCTTTTTTAGGTAAGTCTTGAATAAAGTCAAATAAATGAGCGTGTCTAATAGCTTGCCATACTTGTTCATCGCTGGCCTCTGGATTTCCGTATCGGATATTTTCAAAGATGGTGTCATTAAACAAAACTGTATCTTGCGGTACTATGCCCATACTTTTACGCAAAGACTGTTGTGTAACCGTTTTTATGTCAACACCATCAATTTCAATGCTTCCACTGGTGACATCATAAAAGCGAAATAACAGTTTTACTAAGGTTGATTTTCCAGAGCCACTTTCACCAACTACAGCTAATTTATCACCGCTGTTAATACTAAAGTTAATCCCTTTTAAAATAGGTCGGCTTGGATCATATTCAAATTTAACATTGTTAAAACTAATCTTGCCTTTTTCAATACTAAGTTCTTTAGCATTTTCAGAGTCTGTCACTTTTGGAGTTTGTGCTAGTAGCTCAAACATCTTTTCAATGTTAGCTAACGACCCCTTAATTTCACGATAAACAAATCCTAAAAAGTTTAATGGCATAAACAACTGCATCATAAATGCATTAATAAGCACAAAGTCCCCTAACGTCATTTCTTTAGCAACAACGCCTTGGGCTGCAAGCAATAACATTGACGTCATAGCAGACGCTATAATTAAAGCTTGCCCACTGTTCAAGCCAAATAGAGTTAAGCGGTTTTTCCTCCGAGCATTTTCCCACAAAGCTAATTCTTCATCATATCGTTGTGACTCGTATTGCTCATTATTAAAATACTTAACCGTCTCGTAATTTAATAAGCTATCTATGGCTCTGGAGTTACTTGATGAGTCAGCCTGATTAGCTTCACGTACATACTTAGTGCGCCACTCTGTGGCATAAGCCGTAAAAGCAATATACAAAACAATAGAGCTAAGAGTTATTAATGCGAAGTGAAGCCCATACTGATGAAAGAAGATCGCTACAACAAAAACAATTTCCAATAAAGTAGGGACAATATTAAACACCATGAAGCGCATTAAAAAGCTAATGCCAGAAGTCCCTCTTTCCATCTCTCTTGAAAGTCCACCAGTTTGTCGATTGAGGTGAAAGTCTAAATCTAAGTTATGCAAATGATTAAACAACTTTAAACCAACCCTACGCATTGCTCGTTCAGTTACTCGGCCAAACAACGTATCCCTTATTTCCCCCAAAATAACATTAAAAAAGCGAAGTAAACCATAAGCCAAAACCAAAGATACTGGCGCTACTATTATTGCTGTTAAACCATCATTCACCTGCTCTAAGGAATCAACAATGTCTTTAAGTACAAATGGAAGACCAACGATGGCTACCTTAGCTAATACAAGACATGTTAGTGCCAATAACACTCTTGATTTATGTTCCATTAAATAAGGCAATAATGTGCGCATGGAGCTCCAGCTAAATTTAACTGGAGATGTATCATGTAAGTGTCTATTTTTTCTCAACTTTATGGCCTTATTTTTTTCACTTAATCATTTAAAGATGTTCATTTAATTTAAAATTAATTATGATGCTGGTAATTGTTTTTCACATTTGAGACGTTGTTATGGTATTTGTTATCTTATGTATTTTAAGCGTGATCTTTTTATTTTTTATTACTATCACCTTATTAAAAATGCGTGAAACATGGATTTATGAAACGACACGCAAGCCTTTAAGTCAAAAATATAGAGATATTCAAGGGGAGTTTAGAGGGCTAATTTCGCCACTTGAACGTGATAATATTATTAACGGAACAACAAAACAGAGACTAACAACAATAGCTACAAACTTCTTTGTATTTCAACCACTAAATGAAGATAACATTACACGCTTAGTGTTAGTAGCCGACTCCTGCAAAGGTATTTTTGAACAGTGTCTTCAAGTAAACTCTGAATATCCAGATCAACTCCCTGAAGTATTTCAACGGTTTATTGATTCCATCCCGATTAGCGCTCGAGATTTTGATGCTGATTTTTATGACTATGTTCTGCCAGATGCATTCGAAGCATTGAGCTTTTCAATTCAGACATTATCTAAAAATCCTCTTTATGAAGAAATAAATGAGAAAGTAGATGATGAAGACAACGAAGAGTTTGATATATTCAAAGAGCAAGCACGTAAAGAAAAACAGGAACAACTTTTAAAAAGTAAGACTCAAAACCCAAATAAAAAGGTGAATAACGAGAACTAAATAAAGACTAACATGTAAAACTCTATTCATTTTGTTTAGTCATTAATTATAGCCATAGGTTATATATTGCTAATTAATCAAAAATTTACGTATTAGGTATCTCAGAAATCATTTATAATTTGTCATTATTTAGTTATTAGGTAGCCCAAAAATGAGCACAAAAAAGTTTATAACATCTCAGGAGCTCCTAGAAGATTCTTTTAGGTTAGCGCATCAAGTATTTGAAGATGGATTTCGTCCAGATTTTATCATTGGTATTTGGCGAGGTGGCGCACCTATAGGCATAGCAGTTCAAGAGTTCTTCGACTTTAAAAAAGTAGAAACCGACCATATTGCTGTTCGTACTTCTTCTTATTATGGTATTGGATTACAATCGAAGGAAATAAAAGTACATGGACTGCATTACTTAATAGAGAATGCCAATGCCTCTGATTCATTATTGATTGTTGATGATGTATTTGACTCTGGTCGCAGTATTGATGCATTAATTAAACAAATCAAATCGTTATCTCGCCTTAATACTCCTAAAGATATCCGTATCGCTTGCCCTTGGTTTAAACCTAAAAACAACCAAGTTGACTTAGTACCAGATTATTACGTGCATGAAAGTGAAGAGTGGTTAGTATTCCCGCATGAACTTTCTGGCTTAACACCTGAAGAGCTTTTAGAAGGTAAAACTGAATTAGCGAACATTAAACATTTATTAGTTTAGTCTATTCAACTGTTGTGAATTATTAACTTAAAATAAAAAAGGAGCCTAAGCTCCTTTTTTTATCATCAAATTAATTGTTTTAAATAACTAACTTTTAATATTTACCAACTACTTTTACTGCGCCAGTTACAGATGCTGCATCTACATAACCAATTGAATTTGGGTTACTAGATACAAAACTAATCACTTCCGCGTCACTAGATAGTGCTTTTGGTGGTGTACCTTTACCAGTAAATACTAACTTTGACCAATATGCTTTTAATTGGCTACCAGATTTTTTCAACACTTTAGAGTTAAATTCTTCTGTAATTGGGCTCGATTCAGCTTGATTAATTGCAACAGCTTGCCCGCCACCGCTGAAGTTTTTTGCTTTACCTAAGAATATTCTTGATAGTGAAGTACCATCAACAGCAGCTGCATTTGAAGGATGCACAACAACCGCTATTTCAGCTTGAGCAACAACAGATGCAAGTCCAAGAACTGCAACACATAATTTAGTTTTAAATAATTTCATCTATCTACCCCTTAAAATACTAGATCAACGCCAACAGAAAATACACTACTTTCAACACTTTCACTTGATGTACTAGGCACCAAAGTATCAAATGCTGTATAGTCGAATTTTAATGCGGCAGCAGGGTGGAAGTTATATCTAACACCTACAGTAAATGCATCAATCTCTTCTTCTTGCGAAGCTAAAAGTGCTTGATATGTGCCTTGAGGGTAAACCGTACCGTAGTTAGGAATGTCTAAAGTTACAGGTAAGTTTGAGCTATAAGTATCTTCATTTGTATCTTCTGAATGCTCAGTAATGGCGTATACCGTGAAAGTATCAAAACGATAACCTACTGACACATAATACTGCTCTTGTTTAGCAACAATACTGTTTTCAACTTCAACCGTTGTAAATTCAGCATCAATCAAAATATTATTATAATCTACACTAAAACCAAGGCCAAAGAATGAACCTAAGTCATCTTCTACAGTTAAGCTGTCGGCAGCTTCAGGATAAATTCCACCAACTAGAGCTATGCCGTTATTTAAAGTTTGATCTGGATCTGGGTTATTCTCAAAGCTAATTGAGGTATTTGCCTGCATATATACAGCACGAGCTGTGAACCAATCATATGTTAATGTCCAGTTCACACCGAACATATTGTCTAATGTTGCAGGATCTTCCTCAGACAACAGATCAACTTCACCTTCATAACTACCATAAATAGCTTGAACCGTTGAGTCCCAATCACCAATAGTATGATTGTTAACAATGCTAAGGCCGTCGAATGTAGAAAATACTAAGCTATACACTGTTTGAGGTGGGCGTGCCCATGTGTAAGCATAACCAACATCTAAGAAGTCAGAATAACGGTAAAATGGAATACGTAATTTACCTGCATTTATCTGGGTACTGTCGTTTATCTCATAAGATAAGTATGCCCATTCAAACTCTGTAGCAAAATCATTACTACCGCGAGACAAAATTTGTGCGGTTGCTGATAAACCTTCACCTAGATCCGAAGATACTTGCAAGGCAAATAAGCTTTCTTCTTTAAAAGAAACGCCCTTGTCATACCCAAATAAAGACTCGTCTCCGTCAACAACACTACCTGCAGCAACTGAAGCAAACCCATTAATTCTGGTGTCAGCTAATGTATATGAGGGTGCAGTGCCAAGAGCAGCAAGAATTGCGACTGTGAGTATTTTTTTCATTAATTCATACCTTTTACTATTTTATTACAATAATTTGAAAGTTGTCTTACCAGTTAAGATAAACCAACATTATAGATTTCGCCAATTTTTATTGCCTATTTGTAGTAAAAAGTAGGGTAATTACTACTAAATTAGAGTAAATACACGAATAACTTAAATGCTCCTTCCTGCTATGTATATTTAATCAACAATAAACAGGTACAAAGTTTAATATTAGGTGTTTCCTTGTTATTGTACTTCCACTAAAAAAAGTAAAGGAATAACAATGTCTAAAAATTTTAAACAAATGATCCAGCATGATGCGGCTGGCGGGATCATTTTAGTCTGTGCTGCCATCCTCGCATTAATATTTGCCAACTCACCTTTGGATGGCTTTTATAACAACATGTTAAATTTGCCAGTGGCCGTTAAATTTGGCGCATTTGAAATTGCTAAACCTTTATTGTTATGGATTAATGATGGGCTAATGGCCATCTTCTTTTTTATGGTTGGTTTAGAAATAAAACGTGAAATACTACAAGGCCACTTAAACTCTGTTGCACAAATTACTTTACCCGCTATTGCTGCAATAGCTGGCATAGCCGCACCTGCATTAATTTACGTTTGGTTTAACCAAAACGATCCAGTTGCTGTAACTGGCTGGGCTATTCCTTCAGCCACAGACATTGCTTTTGCTCTAGGTGTATTTAGTTTATTTGGTCGTACACTACCTATCACATTAAAATTATTTCTACTGTCAGTCGCTATTTTTGATGATATAGGTGCAATTGTTATTATTGCTTTATTCTACTCTGCGGATTTATCTACAACTTCATTAATTGTTGCAGGCGTTGGATTATTGGTATTGTTTGGTTTGAATCGTTACAAAGTTAGAGCTCAAGCTGCATATATTTTAGTAGGCATGGTTGTGTGGGCTGCCGTACTTAAATCAGGTGTACATGCAACATTAGCGGGCTTCGCGATTGCCATGTTTATTCCAATTAATGTAAAAAATGAAGACGGTCACCCAATGCTCCACCACATGGAACATAGCTTACACAACTGGGTAGCTTTTTTAATCTTACCTGTATTTGCTTTTTCAAATGCTGGCGTTCAAATACTAGGAACTTCTGCAGAGGATATCTTTAACCCTGTTGTTATCGGTATAGTTGCAGGCTTATTCATCGGTAAACAAGTAGGTATTTTTGGTGCTTGCTGGTTAGCTGTGAAATCAGGATTAGCAAAATTACCCGAAGGTACTAATTGGACACAGCTGTATGGTGTCACGCTATTATGTGGCATCGGCTTTACCATGAGTTTATTCATTGGCTCTTTAGCATTTGAACACCAGGGGATGGAACATTTGAACAGTGTTAAAGTAGGCGTATTGTCAGGGTCGATTTTATCAGCCATAGCAGGCGCTTTCTTTATATCTCGTAATAAAAAGCCAAGCAACTAGTCTTCTTTTAAGCGCAGTATTTATATTGCGCTTTTATTTTTAACTGCTCATTTACGTAATTAATATAGACTTAAATCCAACAGATAATAAACTCACTTAAAACGGACACGAATAATGACTTTGAAAACGACGATTCAAACCTATTTAAAATCAAAACCGGAAGCCTTAGCTAGCTTCCCATTTGACGATGTATCTGAAGTTTATAAAGTCAAAAATAAAATGTTTGCCATCTTAGCTAAAGTTAACCAAACCGGCGAGACTGATGACACTTCAATTTACAGAGTGAACTTAAAATGTGATCCAGACGAAGCTCTCATATTACGAGATATTTTTTCCGCTGTTATTCCCGGCTATCACATGAATAAAAAGCATTGGAACACAGTAATTTTAGATGGGTCAATCCCACAAGGTGAGATTGAGCGCATGATAGATAATTCATTTATGTTAGTTGTAGATAACATGCCTAAAATAGATCAGGCGTCTATCTTAGTACATTTATGATGTTGATATTTAACGAGACATAGTGATGCCTCATTAAATATAACGCTAAATTTATAGACTTTGATGCCCAGGTTGCACTTTAATTTCAGGGTGATTTTTAACTAGTTCAATAAGTGTATTTAAGCTTGTACGACTGCGAGCTTGATCTGTTGAAAAACCACCAGGCTCAACACCATGAGTCCACCCCCATGCCGTATGACTTGCATCACCAGTAAAAAGCACAGGACCTTCAACTGTATTTACTAAATAAGCAGTGTGACCAGGGGGTTGTTTTGCTTTTCTCCCACAAGCCGGCAAAAAAATAAAAGAGCTGTACCCCGGTATTCAGCTCGAAGTGTTAAGTGGCACCAATACCTTTAATTTAACGCGCGGAGAAGCAGACATATCATTCCGTACAGAAAAACCAAAAGATAAAGATCTCATCTGTATGGCCTCTTTTTATTGTGGAATAAGCGTTTATGTGTCGGAAGATGTTGCTGACTCGTTAACTGATGATGTTACTTTTCAAGATTTAAATTGGATTTGTTGGTCTGAAGATAACGACCACTTACTGACTAATCAAATTTTAAAGAGAGAAATACAGAATTTTAAGCCTGCATTTAGCTCTAATGATTATAACGTTCAAGTTGCCGCTTGTTGTGCTGGATTAGGTGCATTAGCTTTACCCGATAGTTTAGTAAAAAGCCCATTAATTAACGGACTTAAAGCTCTAGATATCGACCTGAGTGAATTTGCATCTGGTGAATTACATATGGTCATCCATAAACGCTACCAACACGTTGAAAGAGTG
>JAWUWS010000093.1:0-26411 GCA_034111705.1 Psychrosphaera sp. | reverse complement strand
AGCGACGGCTTGCGTTGTGACGACGGCTCTGTTCAGAAGTTATAACGCGTTTCTTAGCAGACTTTATGTTAGCCAAGGCTGACTCCTAAAATAATAATTCAAAATAACGTGTTTTTAAGGCCGCGAATTTTGCCTTGATTCGTCCCAGTTGTCAAACCCTTTCAGCAATCTATACCAGATAATATAATTAATGGCGTTGATAAATGCTTTAGCTATAAAAAAAGATTAAGATCTGGCACTCTAATATGACAATTCTTGTCAGTTTTAACTAACAAATTTAAAAAGGTAATTCATTTGGCTCTGTTGCGTTCTGGTTTAATAGTCTCGTTTATGACACTGATCTCTAGGGTTTTGGGCTTGGTTCGCGATGTTGTTATCGCCACTTTAGTTGGTGCTGGTGTAAATGCTGATGTGTATTTTTTTGCAAATCGTATTCCTAACTTCCTAAGACGCTTATTTGCAGAAGGTGCGTTCGCTCAAGCGTTTGTGCCAGTATTGACTGAAGTAAAAGAAAAACATGGGGACGACGAAGTCAGGGAACTCATAGCTAAGGTGGCTGGTACTTTAGGTGTGATTGTCACCTTAATCACTCTGTTTGCTGTTATTGCTTCACCTTTGATAGTTATGGTGTTTGGTACAGGATGGTTTTTAGACTGGGTCTCAGGTGGCCCTGACGCTGGTAAGTTTGAAATGGCGTCTGTGTTGTTAAAAATTACATTTCCTTATTTATTCTTTATTACGTTTGTTGCTTTATCCGGCGCTGTATTAAATACCTACAACAAATTTGCGGTTGCAGCATTTACTCCTGTGTTCTTGAATATTGCCATTATTGTTTGTGCTATCACGTTAAGAGATACATTTTCCGACCCTGCTTATGCACTTGCCATTGGGGTGTTTTTAGGTGGATTAATCCAATTTCTATTTCAACTGCCATTCATGGCTAAAGCTGGGTTATTAGTTTTACCTAAGTGGGGATGGAATGACGAACACGTAAAACGCATTCGCTTGCTAATGTTACCTGCTATTTTAGGCGTATCAGTTCATCAATTAAATGCTTTAGTTGATACCGTTATCGCTTCGTTTTTAGTGACGGGCTCAATAAGTTGGTTGTATTACGCTGATAGACTAATTGAATTCCCGTTAGGTTTGTTTGGTATTGGTATTGCTACCGTTATCCTCCCCAGTTTATCTAAGCTACATTCCAACGATGATCCAAAAGCATTTCAAAATACGATTGATTGGGCTGCTCGTTTTGTTTTGATGTTAGCGTTTCCTGCCATGGCTGGATTAATGATATTAGGGCCGCTGATCATTGAAGTGCTTTATCTACATGGAAAGTTTACAGTTGAAGCCGCCACACATGTTCAATGGGCTGTAGTTGCCTACAGTTCAGGCCTTATGAGCTATATGATGGTTAAAGTATTGGCTCCGGGATATTTTGCACGTCAAGATATTAAAACCCCTGTACGCATTGGGATCATTTCAATGCTAGCGAATATTGTATTTAACTTTATGTTAGCGCCGTTTTACGGTTTTGTTGGTTTAGCAATTGCCACAGCCATGTCAGGGACATTAAACGCAGTTCTGTTATACAGAGGCTTGCATCAACAAGGTGTTTACAAAGTATCTCGCCAGTCAATAATTTGGGTTGTAAAACTGTTATTAGCTACGGCGTTTATGTCTTACATTGTTTGGCTAAGTAATACTCATTGGCCGTTAGATATTGTTGCTTTCTCTGGTTTGTTAGTTAAGTTGTTTAGTTTAATGTTTATTGCAATATCTTGTTACTTTGTCGTGCTGTTTGGTTTAGGTTTCAGACTTAGAGACTTAAAATCGAATTTTTAATTGTGGATTAATTAATCAATTTGAACGTTTGTTTGTTTAAATTGATTATATTCCTTTTGATCCTGCACAATTAGCGTCTCAGTATGCTAGTAATTCCCCCTCATTTACCGTTATAATTTGAGCGTTTTTTTATCGATAAAAGTTGTGGTGATGGAGTTAGTTCGCGGTTTAGTTAATATTACTGAAAAACATAAAAACTGTGTGTTAACTATCGGTAACTTTGATGGCGTACATATTGGTCATCAGTACGTATTACAAAAACTAAAACAAGCAGCTCAAAGGTATCAAGTTCCTGCTGTTGTCATGATATTTGAACCTCAACCACAAGAAGTGTTTTTTAAAGATAAAGCCGCTGCTCGGGTATTAACGTTTCGCGAAAAGTTCGAAAAGTTAAAAGACATGGGCGTAGATAGGCTTATTTGCATTCGCTTTAACCCCGACTTTGCTGCTATGTCGGCAGAACAGTTTATTGAAACCTTACTTGTTGAAAAGTTAGGTGTTAAACATTTAATAGTTGGTGATGATTTTAGATTTGGTCAAAAGCGTGTTGGTAATTTTGAGTTGTTAAAGCAACAGTCAATACAGTTTGGTTTTAATGTAGATGACAGTAAAACGTTTGAATATTCAAATAAGCGTGCCAGCAGTACAGAAGTTAGAACAAGTCTAGAAGCTTCTGACTTTAATGTTGCGACAGACTTATTGGGCGAACCATTTAAATTTCATGGCAAAGTTATCCATGGTCAAAAGAATGGTCGTAAGTTTGGTTTTCCAACGGCGAATATAGCGGTAAAAAGAAAAGTATTACCAATTAAAGGTGTGTTTTCTGTACAAGTTCAATGGCAGCAAAAAAGCTTTTTTGGCGTTGCCAATATAGGTAACAAACCAACGTTAAATGGGATTGAACCTGTACTCGAAGTGCATTTGTTTGACTTTAACGAAAGTATTTACGGACAAAGGTTGAGCATTGAACCTTTGTTTAAAATAAGAGATGAAAAAAAATTCAACTCGGTAGAAGAATTAATCCAGCAGATCCACGCAGATGTAACAACTGCAAAAGCTGAACTATTTAAATAAATTATTTGAGTATTATCCTTAATTGCTAAGCATTTAGGTATTAACTTTCAAATTATAAAATTACGGACCCAGTAAAACATGAGTGATTATAAACATACTCTTAATTTGCCAGAAACTGCATTTCCAATGCGTGGTAACTTAGCTCAACGTGAACCTGTCATGATCAAAGAATGGCAGCAAAAAGAATTATATAAACAAATTCGTGAAGCTAAAAAAGGCAAAAAGAGCTTTATTCTTCATGATGGACCTCCGTATGCAAATGGTGATATTCACTTAGGCCATTCTGTAAATAAAATTTTAAAAGACATTATTGTAAAATCTAAAACGTTATCTGATTTTGATTCTCCGTACGTACCTGGTTGGGATTGTCACGGATTACCAATTGAGTTAATGGTAGAGAAAAAAGTAGGTAAGCCGGGTAAAAAAGTAACGGCGGCTGAATTTAGACAAAAATGTCGAGATTATGCAGAACGTCAAATTACTGGGCAATTAGATGGTTTTGTTCGTTTAGGTGTATTAGGCGATTGGCAGAATCCATATAAAACGATGGACTTTACATCAGAAGCCAACATCATTCGTGCCTTAGGTAAAATAATAGACAACGACCATTTACAAAAAGGGTCTAAGCCTGTTCATTGGTGTACAGATTGCGGCTCTGCATTAGCAGAAGCTGAAGTTGAGTACCAAGATAAAAAATCTCCAGCTATCGACGTAAA
Organism: Psychrosphaera sp.; assembly: GCA_034111705.1. Lineage (GTDB taxonomy): Bacteria > Pseudomonadota > Gammaproteobacteria > Enterobacterales > Alteromonadaceae > Psychrosphaera. Next base: position 22,776 of record JAWUWS010000093.1, on the reverse strand, counting down.
ATTCACAGCGGTTGATGCAGACGATATCGCAAGTCAGTTTGAGTCTATCGATGGTCATTTAGGAAAAGGTGATGTGTCTTTTGTTATTTGGACAACCACACCTTGGACAATGCCTGCTAACCGTGCTATCGCGATTGCGGCTGATGTTGAATATGTATTAGTACAAATAAACGCTGATGTGCCATATAGATTAGTTGTTGCGGCAACGTTATTAGATGATGTAATGGCTCGATATGAGATCAGTGACTTTAAAGCTCTAGGTTACGCTAAAGGTGAATTGTTAGAAAATTATCAAGTTAAGCATCCATTCTTAGACTTTACCGTGCCAGTTATTTTAGGTGAGCATGTAACAACAGACGCAGGTACTGGTTGTGTACATACTGCTCCAGGCCACGGACAAGAAGATTTCACTGTTGGTTTAAAATATGGTTTAGAAGTAGCTAACCCAGTTGGACCAAACGGTGTTTATGTTGAAGGTACAGAGTTTTTTGCTGGTCAACATGTATTTAAAGCCAATCAAAGTGTGATTGATGTATTAACTGAACATAATGCATTAATGAAGCATATTGATATTACTCACAGTTACCCACATTGCTGGCGTCATAAAACGCCAATTATTTTCCGTGCTACGCCTCAGTGGTTTATCAGCATGGATAAAGCGGGATTACGTACTAAATCATTAGAACACATCAAACAAGTAGAATGGTTACCAGAGTGGGGCGAAAGTCGTATTGCCGGAATGGTTGAAAGCCGCCCTGATTGGTGTATCTCTCGTCAACGTACTTGGGGTGTTCCAATTGCATTATTCATTCACAATGAAACCGACGAGTTGCATCCGCAAACGCATGAGTTATTAGAAAAAGTAGCACTAGCAGTTGAACAAAAAGGCATTCAAGCTTGGTGGGATTTAGATAAAGCTGAATTACTTGGTGATGACGCTGATAAATATCGCAAAGTAGAAGATACATTAGATGTATGGTTTGATTCAGGCGTCACTCATCACTTTGTGGTTGATGCTCGTGCAGAATTCACTAAAGCGGCTGATTTATATTTAGAAGGTTCAGATCAACATCGTGGTTGGTTTATGTCATCACTTATGACATCTATTGCGATGAATGATAAAGCACCTTACAGCCAAGTCTTAACTCATGGTTTCACCGTTGACCAAAAAGGTCACAAGATGTCTAAGTCATTGGGCAACGTGGTTTCCCCTAAAGATGTAACCGGTAAATACGGCGCAGATATTTTACGCTTGTGGGTTGCATCAACGGATTACACGGGCGAAATGACAGTAGCGGACGAAATATTCAAACGTTCTGCTGATACTTACCGTCGTATTCGTAATACGTCACGATTCTTACTGGCTAACTTAAATGGTTTCAATCCAATCACAGACACAGTGCCAGAAAGTGAAATGGTTGCACTGGACCGTTGGATTGTAGGTAAAGCAGCACGTTTACAAGCTGAGATCATTGAAGCGTATGACAAGTATCAATTCCATGTTGTTATGCAAAAATTAATGAACTTCTGTTCGGTTGATTTGGGAAGTTTCTACCTAGATGTGATCAAAGACAGACAATACACAGCTAAAGCTGACTCGGTAGCACGTCGTTCATGTCAAACTGCTTTGTATCATATAGCAGAAGCTATGACGTGTTGGATGGCGCCTGTATTGTCATTTACAGCACAAGAAATTTGGCAAGCACTTCCAGCTGAAACTTCTGCAGGCAAGCGTGATGAGTTTGTATTCACTGGTGTTTGGTATACTGACATTGAACAATACGTTGAAGATGTAGGTATGGGCGATGATTACTGGTCAGCTATATTAGCGATTAAAGACGAAGTTAACCGTACATTAGAAATTGCGAAAAAAGACAAACTAATAGGCGCTTCTCTTGAGGCGAATATCACTCTATACGTAAGCGATGAAATCAAACAAAAATTAACAGTGTTGGAAGATGAATTACGCTTTGTACTAATTACATCTGTTGCCAAAGTTGACTCAGTTGCGAATAAGCCAGATAACTTAACTAACTCAGAGTTAGAAGGGGTTTACGTAGCGATTGAAGCAAGTTCTGCGACTAAGTGTGAAAGATGCTGGCACTACACTGATGATGTTGGTCAACATGCTGAACATGACGACCTTTGTAATCGTTGTGTAGACAATGTTGATGGTGAAGGTGAATCAAGGAAATTTGCGTAATGTTAACTACATTAAAAAATGCATTAAAAAATACAGGCCTAAAGTTTTTAGCTTTGAGCTTGTTATTAATTATAGTTGATCAATTCACTAAACTTTGGATCCTAAATAACTTTGCGTTATACGAAGATGTAAATGTGTTACCAATTTTCGACATTACTTATGTACGTAATTATGGCGCAGCGTTTAGTTTTTTAAGTGATGCTGGTGGTTGGCAACATTACTTCTTCAGTACGATAGCCATAGTGATAAGTATTTTGTTGATTTACTGGATGTATAAAACGCCAGTAAAACAGTCTTTGTTATTAGCGGCTTACGCATTAATCTTAAGTGGCGCAATTGGTAATGTAATGGACAGAATGAACTACGGATACGTGGTGGATTTCCTGCACTTTTATTATAACAATTGGCATTTCCCCGCTTTTAACGTTGCAGATATGGCGATAAGTATTGGCGCTGGATTATTGATATTAGACGCGATAATTGAGCACAAAAATAACGACGTTACAGACAATAACTCTTCAGAACAGGTTAAGTAATAATATATATGAGTATTCAAAACGGCAGTGAAGTCATCTTTCATTTTTCTATTAAGTTATCGGATGGTTCTGTTGCTGATAGCACAAAAGTGAACGGTAAACCGGCTAAATTAGCCATAGGTGATGGAAGCTTAACGCCAGGCTTTGAAGCTTGTTTAATCGGCCTTGAAGCGGGTAACGATGCTTCATTTACATTAGAACCAGAGCAAGCATTTGGGCAACCAAATCCAGACAATGTGTATTTTGTAGATAAAGATAAATTTGGTGCTGATGTGCCCGCGGAAGAAGGTGCAATTGTTGCTTTTACACAGCCTGACGGTACTGAGCTACCAGGTGTTATTAGAGACGTAGCTGGTCAGTCTGTCACGGTTGACTTTAACCATCCACTTGCTGGACAAACGTTAACTTTTGATGTCGAAATCATTGAAGTTAATAACGCTAAAAAGACAACAGACTAGAGGTTATGATGGAAATATTGTTAGCTAATCCAAGAGGGTTTTGCGCTGGTGTTGATAGAGCCATTTCAATCGTGGAACGTGCGTTAGAAATATTCCAACCTCCAATTTATGTTCGTCACGAAGTCGTGCATAACAAGTTTGTGGTTAACGGATTGAAAGACCGCGGTGCTGTTTTCGTTGATGAACTAAATGAAGTGCCAGACGACAGTATTGTTATTTTTAGCGCTCATGGTGTATCACAAGCGGTTCGTCAAGAAGCTACCTCTAGAGGCTTAAAAGTATTTGATGCAACATGCCCATTAGTAACCAAAGTACATATGGAAGTAACCAGAGCGTCAAGAAAAGGCACTGAATGTATTTTGATTGGTCACCAAGGGCATCCTGAAGTAGAAGGCACTATGGGGCAGTACAGCAATGCTGACGGTGGTATTTACTTAGTTGAATCTCCAGATGATGTTGAAAAGCTCAATGTTAAAAACTCTGCTGAATTATATTACTGCTCGCAAACTACCCTGTCTGTAGATGATACCGCTGAGGTAATTGACGCGCTTAGAGCTAAATATCCAGACATAAAAGGGCCGCGTAAAGATGATATTTGTTACGCGACTCAAAATAGACAAGATGCCGTTAGAGAACTCGCGAATAAAGTTGATTTGATGTTAGTGGTTGGCGCTGCAAATAGCTCGAACTCAAATCGCTTACGTGAGTTGTCTGAAAAAGTAGGTACTAAAGCTTATTTAATTGATGATGCGACTAATATTGATATTACATGGTTAGAATCAAAACCAAACGTAGGGGTAACGGCAGGCGCTTCTGCACCAGATGTATTAGTTCAAGGGGTTATCGACCGATTAAAAGAATTAGGTGCATCTAACGTCATTGAAAACCCAGGTAAAAAAGAAAATGTGGTATTTGCAGTCCCTGCTGAACTTCAGTAAGGCGAGTGTATTTAATTTACCCAAAATAGTTACAAACTATAAAGCATAGTCTAGGCTTATTTAACTTTATCGTTAAATAAGTCTAATAAAATGTCATACAGTAAAACGGATTTAGCTGTAACAAAGTACGTCGCAGGAGGCAGTTTAATAGAAGTGCTGGTAGCTTTAATTATATTCTCTGTAGGCGTGTTAGGCATTGTTGGTATACAACTTAGTGCCACTCACAATAGTCAAATTAATAACCACTTCATTCAAGCAAAGTTCATTACTAATAATTTAGCTAATCGAATAAAACTCAATAAAGCTTCATTGTTAACTTCCCAACGCTCAACCACACAACATTTGGTCTCATCAAGCAAATACTTCACTGCACTATCTTATGATCTATCCGTGTATGGCAATTGCCAAGACTCTTATTATCAATGTTTTTGCCTACAAGTTGTGGAGCAAATTCCAACTTGTCGTGTTACAAGCTGCAATTCTGAACAATTAACTCAATTTGATACTTATGATATTGCTTGTATGTTGGCTCTTATATCAAATGACGCAGCCATACACATTTACCCCACGGTGATTAACGCAGACACATTATTGTTGAGTATTAATCTTATTTGGCCAGCGCAAAGCTTGTCTAAAAATAACGTATATAATAACTCCGCTAATAAAACTGAGTTTTCTTTCATCGCGGCTAACTCTGATTGTGACCAAGCTATACAGGGGGTATCTGCCTCATCAAAGTCATTTATGTGCTTCTCACAATCATTGGTTATCACGGCAACATATTATGATAGTTAAACGGATACGTGTCTGTACGGGTTTCTCTTTAATTGAATTACTTGTGGGGCTGGCGATTAGCTCTGTGCTCTTGTCTTTAGTCGTGAGGGTTTATGATGCTAATCATAGATTGTTCTTAACCAATAAGGCACTGGCTGATGTGTCTTATGATGGTCAATTTATTATTTCGTTATTAAATTCAAATATCGCATTAGCTGGTAACACTAATGTCTATTCAGACAAGTTAAATACTCTGGTGGATGTCAATGAAGAGGCTGATTTTATAACAGGTAATCCGATAGCCACAGAACTAAACTTCCCTTTATTTCCTTTAATAACAAGCACAGAAGGTGGTGAGCTTTCGGATACAATAGTAATTAATTCCATAGGAAGTAGAAGTTGTACGGGGACTAATTTTGATTTTAACGATGGAGAGTTATTTCATGTTGTTAATCAATATTACGTAGATGGAAGTACTTTACGATGTAAAAGCTATGATGGCCGGTATTTACGGGGAGTAAAGACTAATGCTAGTGCTAATTACTCAGTGTCTTTATTAGAAAACGTTTATGACTTTCAAGTGCAGTACGGGGTGATTATAAAAAACGATACTGCGATAAAAGATGTGAGTACAAATAATTCAAATTTAAACCAAGAGTTTATTTGGGTAAATGCAGATGACTTAACAAATCTATTAATTAGAGAAGCAGATACTGAAACCATAACTAATAAAGTTAAAATCCGTGCGGTAAATATTGAGTTATTACTTGGTGTTAAAACCGTTGCAATCCTTAGTAAACAAACATCAATTAATTTGTCAGGTGGTAGTACTTTCTCCGTTCCAGATAATGTATTAATACGGAAATTTGCAACCATCATCGTCTTTAAGGTCTCGTAGTATGAGAGCTAATATGAAAAACATGGACAGTGCGGTTGGTAAGCTATTTGTTAAAAAATCACTGCAGCAAAAAGGCATGGTGCTGGTATTAGTACTTATCTTTTTATTAGCAATAAGTTTGATCTCAGTCTCCTCGATAACCTCTTCTAAAGTACAACTAACTCTGCTGAATAATCAACAAATCTACTTACAAGCAATGGGGCAGTTAAGTAATACTAAGCAACTTATTCTTAGTCAATTAACGGGTGACATCTATTCAGAGCAAATATTAAAGCTAAGTGTTGATAGGGGATCTGAAAACGCTATAAACCTTTGTAATACTAGGTTAGGTGCTAATTGGCTCTTGTTAGACTTAAACCAAAACCTCAACTCTGAGTATATTGAGTTAACAAAGTTATTAGCAATGAATAATATTAAAAGTTACTTAAGAGTCATTTCAATTGAATTAAATGAAAACGGCGATGGCACTGCTAATACTAGCACCGATATAAACTTATTAAGTAAAAGGCAAGAGACCTTACATATTAAGCAATGTTTACCCTTCACCAACTCAGATTTATGGTTATTAGAAACGTCAATAATCAGCAGACGCACAATAGGTGAAGTTGAAATGAATAAATTTAATATTTCATCTGTTTTTTATGATATTCAAATTAAACAAGCAGGGAGTGAGAATGAACTTTAGAGCGCTGAAAGGAAACGGGTTTAGCTTAGTAGAGTTACTCGTTGTGTTATCCATTATCACTTTGCTTATCAGTGTAGGATCAAAGAGTTATGTGCGTCACATACAAAAGAGTAAATTATTGCAAGCTCAATCAGATTTACTCATGCTCGCTAGCCGTATGGAACAATACAAACTATTTAATTTAAACTACTTTGGTACAGCAGGAACACAAGCGTCACCTGAAAATACAGGAAAGCCTTGGATATTTGAATCTCATTCACCTGCTAATAAACCAGAGCAAGATCGTGATTTTAATTTATCGATTTTTTATGTGAATGACAGTGGGTCGCAATATCAAATCACAGCTATACCTTTTGTTCAAGATGGACAAAATTCGAGTGTTAATAATGGAGCGCTTATATATTATTCCGATGGACGCCGAGGTTATGACACAAATAAAGATGGATATTTTACCGACAACGAAATGTGCTGGGATTGTTAATGGGTAAGTTCAACATAAAAACAGTATTGAAAACCCAATCCCATAAAAGTAGAAAACAAGGGTTTACTATTATTGAAATGATGATGGTTATTGCTCTTGTTGCCATCTTAACGGTTTGGGTAAGCCCGTCGCTCACTGTATTTTTTAATAAAAATAAATTAACTAGCGAAGTTAATTTACTCAACTCGCAATTGCAATTAGCTAAGTCTACCGCCGCTAGCCAATTTATGTATGTGGTGTTTTGTCCGAGCCAAAACAGAAAAACATGCAGCGGTAACTGGCAAGACAATATGATTACGTTTATCGACAAAAACCATAATGATGAGGTAGATGAAACGGATGAAATATTTTCCACTTATCAAGCAAGCCCTCCAGTACAAATACAGGCTAACCGGACACGCATCACTTTCTCACCAATCAATATTGCAGGGACAACCGCCGCTACGATAACCTTGTGTATTAATAATCTGAAAAAAGCATTGGTCATATCTAACGTTGGTCGCATACGTTTGGAAACCAATACAGATAAAATTGAGTGTGATTAATGCATTAATGTTGATTTTAGTGTTTTATCAAAAGTGCTTATGAGGAATTCAAAATGCCCGTATTACGGGCGTTTTTTTATAAGGAACTAAACTTGAGGATTCTTGATGATAATTTTTTCGTTTAAGCTCATGGCTAAATTATTATCGTAATAGGCTGCTTCATTGATAAAAGAAGGATAAACGGTTTTATCTCCTTGGTAATTAATCTCTGTCCCATCAAATAATGCAAAAATAGGATCGCCAGATTTAATTGGCTTGAAATCATTACCTTCAATCTTTTTATGCACCATGCCAATACGTTCATTTTTATCGTTTAAAGGAAGAACTAATGACTCTAAATAACGGTAAGCGTCTGTCGACTCTGGCAAACTCGGTAAGTTATCCGCATTATAAAGCTCTACAAAATCTAAAACAATTGCTGTCATTTTAGCCATTTGCTCATTAACTTCATGTTTTAGTACACCTTGGGGAACAGGGCCAACTTCAATAATAACGCCACGCTTAGCTATGGTTGACAATAAATGATGGTCTTCATTTGCTACATGATCTTCATCTAAACACACCACTACATCGGGCATTATTTCACGCATGTATATAGCTAATAAATCGTAAAAATCACCTTGCTGCGGGATCAATAAGGAAGGTCCCATATTCGATGTCGTATTGTGTAAATCTATAATTAAGTCTGACTTTGGATTGCCTTTTGGGCCAAATTGTTGATTTATAACTTTAGCTCTGGATTGCTCGTAGTCAGACAACTCCATATCTGCTAACGACGATGCTGAAAACTGTCGGTTTAAATCACAATCAAAATAACGTTTGTTAAGGCCAATTGCTTTGCTGTTTGCTAATAGCGTTTCTGTTTTAAAAGATCCTCTAGTAATAAACTGGGGTTCAGTGTTTCGCCAATAGTTAACAAGGTAAATCCCCGCTAATTCATTACCGTGAGTACCACCAACAATGACGACGTTATTAATTGTATTGTTCATATCATGACTTTTGAATGTAAATATAGGCTAACCCTATCAGGAACAGGCGTTAAGCCACAATATTAATTTATTTATAAATATAAATAAAAATGCATAAACGTTAAGCCGTCAATTTATTAAGGTTAATTACCTGTGAGGTATTAATGAATCTTGCTACTATCCTCATACTTATAGAGCACTTTTTAATTGCGACTGTTTTCACTAAATACGGGTATAAATAATGTTTAAAAAGCCAGTAACTTGGATTGTATTATTGTTAGTTTGTATGTTGGCGTACGTGTATTGGCCAACTGCGGATGTTTCTACTGCCAAAAACGCGAGCGATAAAGCATCGTTAGTTAAAACTCAAGCTGTTGCTAAGCAATTTTTGCAAGATGAAATAGTTGCACTTGGTACAACACAAGCTAACGAGTCAATAACATTAACGACTCAAAGTACTGATCGCGTTAATGCAGTGCATTTTGATGACAGCGACAATGTTAAAAAAGGGCAATTAATTATTGCTCTTGAACATGCAGAAGAACAAGCCGAAGTGAAAGGGCTAGAAATAAAGTTTGCTGAGCAGAAAAGGCAACTACAACGATTATTAGATATCAATAAAACCAGTGCTCCGGCAGAAAGTGCAATTGATAGCCAAAAAAGCCTAATGGAAGCGACTCAATCTCAGTTGTCGGTAGCTAAGATTCAATTGTCTGAAAAGTTTGTTTATGCGCCATTTTCTGGTGTTTTAGGTTTACGTCAGGTAAGCCCTGGACAATTATTGGATAGCGATACTGAGATCACTACATTAGATGATTTATCACAAATCAAAGTCGAATTTGAATTACCTGAAAAGTACTTGAATCGCGTTAGCTTTGGGCAGTCTGTAGTTGCAAAGAATATTGCTTATCCACAAATGTTTAAAGGAACAATTACCAGTATTGCTTCTCGCTTAGACAAAGCAACTCGTTCATTTAAAGTACGTGCCATTTTTCCAAATAAAGAGTTAAAGCTTCGTGCCGGTATGCTTTTACAATTAACCGTAGAGACTCAGTCTGTTGAAGTGTTAACCGTGCCAGAAACATCAATTATTCCAATAAACGCAGAACATTATGTTTATAAAGTTATTGATAATAAAGTCCATAAAACCTTAGTGGTAACAGGGCGTCGTAAACCCGGTCTGGTAGAGGTCGTATCTGGTTTGGATGAAGGTGACATTGTGGTATCTCAAGGTGTTATTAAAGTAAGAGATGGTTCAATGGTAACAACGTCTAAAAGCACAGCGGCTAAGGAATAGATTATGCTGTTATCTGATCTTTCAGTTAAACGTCCCGTATTTGCAACGGTTGTAAACTTATTATTGGTAACATTTGGCATAGTGGCATTTTTAATGTTGTCGTTGCGCCAATACCCAGATATTGATCCACCAATTGTTTCAGTGAGTACCAGTTATCCTGGAGCCTCGGCAGAAATTGTTGAGAGTAAAATCACCCAGTTATTAGAAGGTCGTATTTCTGGTATTGAAGGTATCAAAAATATCAATTCAACCTCTAGTAATGGTCGCTCTCAAATCACCGTCGAATTTAAAACCACCCGAGATATAGACTCAGCAGCTAACGATGTACGCGAGCGCGTATCAAGAGCATTAAATAATTTACCTGAGCAAGCATTACCACCTGAAGTATTTAAAGCCGGAGACGATGAAGACGTTATTGCATGGTTTGTAATGAACTCAGAAACCATGAACAGTCTAGAGTTAACCGACTACGCCAAACGTTATATTATTGACCGCTTTGCAGTCGTAGACGGTGTAGCTCGTGTTCGCTTGGGTGGTGGTCGTGATTATTCTATGAAAGTTTGGTTAGACCGTGATGCCATGGCAGCCCGTAATATTACCGTTGCAGATATTGAAAATACCTTACGTAAAGAAAACGTAGAACTACCAGCTGGTGAAGTTAAATCAACAGACAGAACATTCAATGTGCGTATTGAACGTGCATACAAAACACCAGAACAATATAAATCGCTGGTGGTTGGTAAAGGCGAGGATGGTTACTTAATACGTCTTGGTGATGTGACTGAAGTCGAATTAGCCGCAGAAGACGAAGAAAATGCATTCCGTGGTAACGGTAAAAATATGGTTGGTCTTGGTATTATTAAGCAATCAAAAGCCAATACATTAGATGTCGTTCGTAACGCTAGAGCAGAGCTGAAAAAACTTCAAAATACTTTACCTGCTGGAACACAAATTTCTGACTCCTATGACTCGTCGGTATTTATCGCCAAGTCGATAGAAGAAGTGTATAGCACTTTAGTTATTGCTATCGCTCTTGTTGTATTAGTGATTTACTTATTTTTGGGTAATGTTAGGGCAACATTTATTCCAGCAATAACCGTTCCTGTTGCATTAGTTTCAACGTTTACGGTGTTGTTAATGTTAGGTTTTTCTATCAATTTATTAACCTTGTTGGCTTTGGTATTAGCCATAGGTTTAGTGGTGGATGATTCCATCGTTGTATTAGAAAATATTTATCGCCGGATAGAGTCTGGAGAGTCTCCATTAATGGCTTCTTATAATGGTGCTCGTGAGGTTGGTTTTGCCGTTATAGCGACCACCTTGGTTTTGGTGTCTGTATTTATTCCTTTAGTATTTTTAGAAGGTAATATTGGTCGATTATTTGTTGAGTTTGCTATTACCGTTGCCACTGCGGTTATCTTTTCAAGTATTGCAGCTTTAACATTATCGCCAATGTTATGTTCAAAAATATTAAAACACAGAGAACGAGAGTCAAAGTTTGGCCAGTGGTTGGATAATAGTTTTAACAAATTAGAAACAGGTTATGCAAACCAGCTTAAGTCCACAGTTAGTAATAAAGCGGGTTTAGTTATTATCATGGTATTAGCCGTCGCCGCTATTGTTGGTTTATTCCAAACCATTCCACAAGAGTTAGCGCCAAAAGAAGACCGTGGTAACTTCTTTGTTATGATCCGTGGAGCTGAAGGCGCAAGTTATCAAAATAATCTTAATAACAGCAAGTTAGTTGAAGAACGTTTATTACCTTATTATGAGCGTGGTGATATTAGTCGTGTTTTAGTAAGAACACCAGGGTTCGGAGGTAGTGCAGGTGTTGCCATTATTGGTATGCCTGATTGGGAAGGACGCGAGAAATCCACTAGTGAAGTAATGGATGAAATGTCAAAAGAGCTACAAGAGCTTACTGACATTCGTGCATTTGCCATGATGCGTAGTGGCTTAGGTGGTCGTGGTATTGGAAGCCCAGTGCAATTTGTTATTCAAGGAGACACTTACGACGAACTATCTAAATGGCGCGATATCATCTTAGCGGAAGCTCGTAAAAATCCTAAGTTATTACGTTTAGATAGTGACTTTAAAGAAACCTTACCACAACTGTTGGTTGAAATTGATACTGAACGTGCATCTGACTTAGGTGTTTCCGTTGCTGATATTGGTGGTACGTTAGAAGCCATGTTAGGCCAAAGACGTGCGACAACTTATATCGAACGCGGTGAAGAATACAATGTCTTACTAGAAGGGCGTGATGAACAGTTTAACAGTCCGTCTGACTTAGATGGGTTATATGTTCGTTCTGCCACAACGCAGCAACTTATACCACTGTCTAACTTAGTTAAAATAAATGAAGAAGCTACAGCTAGCCGCCTTAATAGATACAACCGTATGCGCTCAATTACTATTGAAGCAAACTTAGCTGATGGTTACACGTTAGGCCAAGCGCTAGACTTCTTAAATGAAGTTGTTGCCGACAACATTACAGGTAATGTAAATGTTGATTACAAAGGTCAGTCTTCGTTGTACAAAGAATCGGGTGGGTCTATTGCGTTTGTAATGTTAATGGCAATGGTAGTGACTTACCTTGTATTAGCGGCGCAGTTTGAAAGCTTTATACATCCGCTGGTGATCATGTTAGCTGTACCTCTGGCTGCACTTGGTGCACTACTGGGATTAAAGTTCGCAGGTATGACGTTAAACATTTACAGCCAAATAGGGTTAGTCATGTTAATAGGCTTAGCCGCGAAAAACGGTATTTTGATTGTTGAGTTTACCAATCAACTACGTGATAAAGGTGGTGAATTTAAAGACTCTTTAATTCAAGCATCTAAACAGCGACTACGACCAATTATAATGACGTCATTCTCTACCGTGATGAGTGCGATTCCATTAATGATAGCCTCTGGTGCTGGTGCTGAAAGCCGTTCTGTAATAGGTGTGGTGATCTTCTTTGGTGTTGCATTCTCTACGGTATTAACGTTATACATTATACCAATGGCATATTACTGGATTGCTAGAAATACAGGTTCTCCTATGGCTATCAGTAATGAAATAGCAAAGCAAAGCGCTAACGAAAAGACCGAATAAAACCACATGTATTATTAGTAAATAATGATATCCCGGCCACTTAATATAAGTGGCGGGATATTTCTATAAACGCTTATGTTTTCATGGAAACTCAACTTAAAAAGAAGTTCAATCGACAATCTACCTAGCCTTACTTATCTTCACCTCCATTGTTACCACTTTCCCCTAGAACAAAAAAAACAACCATATTGTGATTAAAAATTGTACAGAGTGTTTTAAATGTGTACAATTCGCGCATATTTAAGTCCCTAATACAAAAGGTAAAATTATGTTAGCGTTAACAGATGAAGAGCTTGCTTATTTTAGCAACACTTTATCTTTAGATGACGACACCACGGATAATTCATCGTTGGTGCATTCGCTCAGTGTTGAAACAGAAATACCGCAAGTGCTGGCTCATATACTTGGCAGTTCTAAGTTAACACTACTGGCTGAAGTCAGTTATTATCGGCTTTTCTTTCCATTGACACTAAAAGTGGACAGCCTTGGTTTATTTACTCCAACTCTGGGAACTCCAGAAGTTATAGATATGCGTGGTGGTCAACGCAGTTGGCGTCTTGAACAAGTAAAAGATGTGAAAGTAATAGATAACGGTATGGAAAAAAATGTTGAAGTTTTATCATTATCTAGCTCAGGAATGTCGATTAAACTCCCGCAGGAAGTTGACACTGAAGTCACACATGTAAGCCAAATTATTTTACCAAATGGCAGCCACCTTGATGTAGCGTATGAACCTGTGCGTACAGAAAATGGGGTTATGGCTGCAAAAATTAGCGCAGAAGGCTCATCACGTGAAATGTTACGTGAATTTCTATTTAACGAGCACAAAGCTAAATATGAACATCTTTACAAACGCCTTAACGAACAAGTTCCAGAATAATATTTATCAAATTAGTATGTAGTGACACCAATCTATTTCTTGAATAGAAACTATAGTTCTTTTAGTTGCGCTATTTAATGCTTTAGTCCAGTAGCTCTGGTTCAAAGGCTTTTATTAAAAAAGTTATTTCAATAAGGAATTTTTAACATGGATTTGTCACTAATATGAAAATATTATCTGCATTTTTTTCTATTATCTTTGCTAGTTTAATTGCTCTGATCTGGTATCAAGAACACACTTTATATTTGCCTAATGAGAATGAATTGGTAACTGATAAGGGTGTTATCGAGCACCTTCATGAGTATGAATTATCTGGTGAGCATTATGTACAAATCCCAACCGGAATTTATATTGGCTCATTAGACTTTAAAAGTGCTAATGACGTGTATATAAGCGGTTATGTATGGCAAGAATTTTCAACGATAAATTTAGAAAGATACCAAGAAGGGGTTGTTTTTCCTGAGGCTGTTGAGTCTATGAAAATAGATGAAGCCTACCGAACTAAAATGGATGGTGTCACAGTTATTGGTTGGCGCTTTGAAGCAAACTTACGTCAAAGATTTAATTACAAAGATTATCCTATAGATCACAAAACAGTCCGTATAAAATTACTACCTAAAGATTTTAATAGTAGTTTGGTATTAGTGCCGTCTTTAAAGTCTTATGAGGATGTAAGTGTAAATACTACTTTTGGACTGTCTAAACAAATTCTTCTAGAAGGCTGGTCTATTAACGAGACTTTTTTTGATTTTCTCCCTATAGATATAGATACCAATTTTGGGTTACAGGATCATCACCGCACTATTGTCCCTGAGCTGGCTTTTAATGTTGTAGTCAAACGAGAGTTTTTCAGTGCCTTTTTAGTTAATATCACCATGTTAATGGTCAGTATGTCCCTGTTATTCAGCTTGGTCATGATGATGACTTCCAACCCTGAATTGAAAAGTGTTTATTACCTAAGTGTGTCTGGCACTATTAGTTCATGTGCGGGGATGTTTTTTGTTGTCTTGATTGCACATATTAGTCTTAGAGAAAAATTTCCTAGCTCCGGTATTGTTTATTTAGAATACTTCTACGTTCTTGCTTATGTCTATATTATGGCGATAGCGTTAACGGGGTATTTGTTTAATACTAAAACGGAGTGGCAAAAACGTGGGCTATTTTTGAGTGATGCATACCCCATTAAGTTACTTTATTGGCCGGTGTACTTTTTCATATTATTAGTGGTTACATGGTTGCACTTTTAAATCAGTCTTAGTAAAACTAAAATATGGTTATATCAACCATTTTTTAGTTTTATTAAAAATCGTTATTGTTTTAATTCTTATTTATATCTTTTAATTCAGAGGGTTAGCTGTTGGTCGCGTTTTTGCTTACTCTAGGTTAGAAAATACATTCATAAGGACAAACCATGAAAAACGCAATTTACTTATTATCTGCACTATTACTTTCGTCTTCTAATTTATATGCACAATCCGACTCAAATCAAACTGAAACAGTAAAAGCGCAAGTTACTACGTTAGGTTTGTTTCACTTCTCCAATCCTGGTCTTGATACAATTAAGACAAATCAAATGGATGTATCCACGCCTGAAAGCCAAGTTTACTTAGAGGGTCTTACAACAAAAATTGGTGAGCAGTTTATGCCAACACAAATACTGATTGAATGTCCTCGCAGTATGCAAGATAGAATAGATAAAGAATATGCAAAGTACCTAAAAGGGGATTTTATATTACCCATAAATGAAAGTTATCAAATAGGCTTTAGAGTAGCAAAAAAAGCTAACACAAAATCAGTCACTTGTTTTGATGAACGTGAAGTACAGTGGCAAGCAGAAGGTATGATGAAAGCGATGCCAGCAAATGCACCAGTGCAAAAACGTTTTGAAAAGCAAATTAAACAGCTTACGGAGATATCTAATAAGATGCATAAAACCATGTCTTTACAACAAATGTTGGTTAAATATAACAGTGACGAGTGGAATCGTACAAACAAATCACTGTACATAACTACCAATGAAGTTGGCGCAAGTACAGGCTTTGAAGGCGCCGACTCAGCAGCAAGTTGGTGGCACAGAAACTTTAGAATGTACGCAAATGTTCAAAAGGCAGCACAACCTGGCGAAAAAGTATTAGTGATAGCTGGTCAAGCTCATACGGCAATTTTAAGTGACTTTTTGGATGACGATAACGACAGACAATCAGTAGATATAAATCTTTATTTATAAACTCTATATTCATAACAGCTAAAGCTAAAAGTAACCAATAAGTAAATAATCCCAAAGTAGAACAAAGGGCCGATGAATTCGGCCTTTTTTGTTTGCCTTCTTCTCTTCATTAGCGGTAAAGTGTTTAATTATTGAAACGTCAAAAAGATAGAAAATTTATGCCTTGGTTTGATAAAAATAACAATAAGGCAATTTTACTTGCTGGAATATTAGCGCTAACGGTTGGTGTTGGAGTAGCTCGCTTTGCATTCACTTCATTATTGCCTCCTATGTTGGATAACTTTTTAAGCATTTCTTTTGCTGGCATATTAGCTTCACTCAATTATGTGGGCTATTTATCTGGTGCTATATTCTCTATCTTTATTAAAGACATTTATTCAAAAGTCAGATTTTTTAGAATAGGGTTGATCTTATGTGTGTTAAGCGCAGTGTTATTAGCGGTAACAGAAAATAATACTGTTTGGGTCATCTCAAGATTAATAGCTGGTTTTGGTGCCGCAATGGCATTAGTGGTCGGCTCTGCCATCGTCATGTTAAAACTCAAAGACATTAATAAAACCAAAGCCATGGGCATTCATTTTAGTGGTTTAGGTTTTTCAATTGTGATTTCAGACTTATTAATGCGTTTGGTGTTTACATATGGCGGTCAATGGCAAGATGCATGGTTATGGTTAGCTTTGTTTGGCTCCTTGTTTGCCTGTTATTCTGCTTATATTCTGTCATTTGATAAGCAACCATCAGCCTCTCCAGTTAGGCATAAATTTGATAAATCTTTGTTCTCTCCTTTGGTGATCATTCTAATACTGGCTTATTTTACCGAAGGGGTGGGCATGGTAGTACAAGCCACTTTTTTACCAGACATAATTAACTCATTAGAGGGACTTGCTGGATACGGTGGCTACACTTGGTTAGTAGTTGGGATTGCAGGCATTCCAGCGTCAATTCTTTGGATGCGTTTAGCGCATAAATTTGGCAGTATTAATATTATGATGGTCGCCATGTTGTTGCAGATTGTTGGCATTTTGATCCCTACTTTTTCTGCCAGCATTTACCTGAATTTAATTAGCGGCATATTTTTTGGCGCTACCTTTATTGGTCTTGTTGCCTTATTTATGAATTACGGCGGACATCTTGCGGCTAAAAACCCCGTTTTTATTATGGGGGCAATTACTTCGGCTTATGGCGTAGGGCAAATTACTGCGCCGTTATATAGCATCGCGTTTATCGAAGTATTTAATAGCTATAATCCAGCACTCTACTTAACTGCATGTATTGTCTTTATTGGCGTATTGTTATTGGCATTTGCCAAATATAGATATAAGGCACAGCAGCCGACTATGAGTTAACCACAATAAACTTGGCGATATATCTCAAGCTCTAATTGCTGAAATAGCCAGAAAACCTTATTATGCACCCAGATTTTACAAAGTACTTAAGGCTCAGCATGGCAGTGCAGCAATATGCTCCGGAACTCACCATTAAACGTGTAGACTTGAATGAAGGTAACTCTTTAGATTCAATAGAAAAAACTAGCCTTGTTAGTAAAAAAATAGATCCGTCTTCACCAAAAATAGTGCTTTCCACGCTCAACGCCAAGTTTATTCATGCTAGCTTTGGTTTGCGTTACCTTTATGCAAATTTACAAGAATTACAGGATTGCTGTGAAATACAGGAATTTGTGATCAACACACGTCCTTTGGACATTGTTGAACAAATCCTAGAATCCAAACCTGATATTGTTGGTTTTGGCGTTTATATTTGGAACATAGTAGAAACCACAGATGTGGTTAATTTATTAAAAGTGGTTGCCCCAGAAGTTAAAGTTATTTTAGGTGGGCCAGAAGTTAGCTATGAAACGCAAGACCAACCAATTGTCCAAGTGGCTGACTTTGTATTAACGGGTCCTGCGGATTTAAGTTTTTATCAATTGTGTAAAGACATCATCAACGATAATGAACCCAAACAAAAAATCCTTAACTCTAAGCCTGTAGAATTAGAAGATATAAAACTGCCTTACCAGTATTACACCGACGATGACTTAAAAAACAGATTACTCTACGTAGAAGCATCACGCGGTTGTCCATTTAAGTGTGAGTTTTGTTTATCGTCATTAGACACGGCATCTAATCCATTTGATATCGAATTGTTTTTAGAACAAATGGAGATCCTTTATCAACGCGGCGCTAGAAACTTTAAGTTTATCGACAGGACATTTAACTTAAACATTAAAACTACCATGCAAATAATGCAGTTTTTCTTAGACAAGAAAGACGACAACCTTTATCTGCATTTTGAAGTTGTACCGGATCATTTACCAAGAAAGTTAAAAGAATTGCTAAGTCAGTTTCCAGAAAACAGTTTGCAGTTTGAAATTGGTATCCAAACCTTTAACCAAGAGGTTCAAAGCAATATTAGCCGCAAGCAGAATAACCCTAAGTCTAAAGAGAACTTAATTTGGTTAAAAGAGAACACCACTGCGCACATTCACGCGGATCTTATCTTTGGTTTGCCAGGTGAAACCTTTGACTCATTTAGAGATAGTTTTAATCAGCTATATCATTGTCATCCACATGAAATTCAACTGGGTATTTTGAAACGCTTAAAAGGCAGCCCAATTATTAGGCACACAAAAACGTTTGATTTACGTTTTAATCCATTACCACCGTTTAATATATTAAGTACAGACAGAGTAAGTTTTGCCACCATGCAGCGGGTAAATCGTTTTGCACGATACTGGGACATGATAGGTAATTCAGGGCGATTTAAATATTCATTACCACATATAATATCAGATGAACCATTTGACAACTTTATCGCCGTTGCAGAATGGATATTTGAGAAAACAGGGCAGACTCATAAGATTAATCTTAAAAAATTATACGAGCTAGTCTCTCAAGCGGTATCTGAGTTGTTCCCAGAAAAGCATGCACTGTTGGTAGAAAAAATTGAACAAGATTATGTTGCCTCAAAATTAAAAAGTCATTTTCAAAGTTTAAATTTATATGGCGAACAAAAAGTAGAGACCAAAACGCAAAGTAAGCTATTGCAACGTCAGCAAAGGCACATGAGTTAATAACGTGATTAACCGCCCCCAAAAAAGTAACGTTTTAGTGAACTCAAGGCTTTACCTTGAGTTCACAACTTAACTCACCACGTTAGGTGATAGTTATACCAATTTGATTAAGTATTTAGTCACACAGTGGGAACTAAAAAGTATTAAAACAAGGAACAAGGGCGAAGACATAGTTGTTCTCGACTTTGTCTCCTGAGTCCTCCTCCCGCCCCCGTCCTTGGGATCGTATGTCAAAATTTGTTCTAGGTAAAAATGTGAAGCAGTATTAGTGCTTTTTAGACCCATCGAAGATGCCATTCGCAGCTTCTATTTCTTTGTCGCTTGCATGGATGCAGGTGAGGGGCGATAGCAGGACGCAGTAGCCTTGCTTGAATTTGAAAGACATCCACTTACTGTATTCAAGCTACTGCATTTAAACGCCTCTAACTAAAAGCCCTGAGATAGCGCTGAATGACTAAATACTTAATGAAATTGGTATTATGTTATCAATCAACAAACTAGCCTTTAATAAACATCCCAGCTCTGATGCCACCCATCCGTTACCGCAGTTAATTCAGCCACGTGTAATACTGTGTAATAAACGTTTACCTGTGTTTCATGTAACATTCTTGTTAATCGCTAGTTTCTTTTAAAAATCATGCGGATTGACGGCTATTTTCAGTTCATCTATTATATTTGTCGTTTTTTTATACAGCGTTGGGGAATTTATCTCAGTGTAATGTGTCTCACTGTAAAGTAGGCCAGAGCAGAGTAATTATTCTGTGAGTTGGCTCAACTTTTAGCGTGAGGGAAATGCGTTCTAATAATAAAAAGTGTCTTTTTGACTATTTCTAGAATTAAAACGAAATGGTTATGCAAATAACCAAAAGGTAAGATTATGTCGCTTTTAACAAACGAAGAAATTGCATATTTTAGTGATGCCTTCTCTTTAGGGAGTGGGGATTTGGGTAATGAAGGATCTTATAGTGAGGGCCTTGATAACCCCCTGTTAGGACACTCACTAAGCGTAGAAACTGAAATCCCACAAGTATTGGCTCATATACTTGGTCATTCCAAACTAACCCTGTTGGCTGAAATCAGCTATTACCGTCTTTTTTTCCCGTTAACGTTAAACTTAGATGAGCTTGGCGTAATGTCACCTTCATTAGGTGTTCCAGAAGTTATTGATATGCGTGGTAAACAACGTAGTTGGCGTCTTGAAGAAATAAAAGGCGTGAGAATGATTGATAACACGACCAAAAAAGACGTAGAAGTCTTGTCATTGTCGAGCTCTGGGATGAGGATTAAAGTCCCACAAGACTTTGAACACAAAACAGAACACCCAAGCGAACTTATTTTGCCTGATGGTACTCACCTTGATATGGCATACGAAGAAGTGCGTACAGAAAACGGCGTAATGGCAATAAAAATTAATGCAAAAGGGCAGCCGCGTGAAATATTGCGTGAGTTTTTGTTTAACCAACATAAAGCTAAATATAGTCATTTATATAAAGGTCTTACTAATTAATGGGCAGACGCTTCTGTTATTACACTACTCGTTTTTTAGACCTGAGTTGGTTTGTGATTGACTGTAAATGTATACAAATCTATGAATAGGGAAAATAAGAAATCGTGATTTTGAGATTGGGGATTTAATAGGCGCTGATTTTATAGAGCTAACACAATAAAAAAGGAACATTTAGTTCCTTTTTTATTGTCAAAAATAATGTAATTTATCTTCTTATTTTTTATCTAGTAGTCTGCGCTTTTTAAAATCAGACTCAGATTTCCATTTAGGCCAATCGTTATTGGTTGCAAGCTCACTAGTAATGTTAACAATCAATGCAATATCTTGCTCAACACCACCTAACGACCAAGTGCTAGAGTAATCGTCTTCTTCTTTGTGATATTTATGAGCAATGTAATCTGGGTCTGTATCGCCAAGGCTCATAAACAATAAGCTAGGTACACCTTGTTTCGCAAAAGAAAAATGATCTGAACGGAAAAATAAACCATTTTGAGGTCTAGGATCAAGCTTCACGTGGCGCTGTTGTTTTGCCGCCGCCTTTACCAAGTAATCTTCCATTTCAGACATATCTTTACCGTATTGTAATGTGTAATCCACTGCATCTAATACATTCATGCCATCAATGTTTAACAAAGCAACCATATTTTTAGTTGAGATAAGATCGCCTCTGGCAAATAGTTCAGAGCCAATTAAACCCGTTTCTTCAGCAGTAAAGTTCACAAATAAAATAGAACGTTCAAAAGGTTTGTTTTCATGCTGCTTTTTAAGAATTCGAGCAGTTTCTACCGTTGCAGCTGTACCAGTGGCATTATCAACCGCACCATTATAAATCTTTGGTCCCGTTGCTGTTTGTTTTGTACCAAAGTGATCCCAGTGAGCGCTAACCACAACATATTCATCTGCACGAGTACTTCCTTCAAGTAAGGCAACCACATTGTTTGATTCAGCATGTTCAATACTGCTTTTTAATTCTAAATTTGCAGTTAAATTTAAAGGCGTTGCTTTAAAGTTTGGCATTAATGCTTGTTTTTTTAAGTCTGCGTAATCTAAACCCGCAGCCGTCATTAGCTTTTTAGTCGCCTCGTATTGTATCCAACCCATAATCGGTAACTTACTACGATTATTTTCTTCATCAATCAGAGTATATTTACTGCCTGTATTTGAGCTTTCAACTACACTCCAAGGATAAGCTGCTGGTGCAGTTTCATGTACAATAAGTACCGCTTTTGCCCCCTGTCTTGCGGCTTCCTCATATTTATAAGTCCAACGACCATAATAAGTCATTGCGTTACCTGTAAATAAAACATCATCTTGAGTGGCAAAGCCCGGATCATTAACCAAAACAATGACTGTTTTACCCGTCACATCAATATCTTGATAATCATTCCATTGGTATTCAGGTGCGTTTATACCGTAACCGACAAACACGATATCAGATTCAACAAGGTCGATAGTTTGGTTTATTTGTTCTGTACGAGCGGTAAAGTCTTTACCTGCTTGAAATTCAAGCTTTCCTATTTTTAACACCATATCCGGATTAGGTGTGAGTTTGGCCATAGGAACTGGTTGGAAGAACTCCCCATTAACGGCACCAACTAAGCCTATTTTTTTGTATTCGTCAGCTAAGTAATTAATGGTAAGGCTTTCACCTTCAGTTAATGGACCTCTGCCTGCAAATTTATCAGAAGCTAGTACTTTGATATGTTGATGTACATTATCAAGGCTCACGCTCTGTTCATGCTGCGGAACTGTATTTTTTCCACATGCAGATATGAAAAGTGCTGAAGCGATAAAAGTTAAGCGTATGTATATTTTATTCATCATAAAGCTCATATTGTTAAAAATTGTTAATACTATAAAGCACCTAAGTACTTTATGGGATTAAATTATTAGTTTATTCCTCAGTACGAGCTTGAAATAGAGTTTCAATTAATTATCAGGTTTCGCCTAACGGCGAGTTACCTTTTTTGAACAGCCAAAAAGGCGCAGGCTTAGTTTTATACTTTAAAAGATAATTCGTTTTATATATTAATATCTATGTAGTTATCTTTAATAGATGTTTTTTGTACTATCAGGTTTCGCCCCTCGGCGACCATACCTTTTTTCAACAGCCAAAAAAGGTAGGCGAAAAAGGCCGCTTCCAAACAATATTCTTATCCTCAATAAAACTAAGTTTTCTCTTCAAAAACGGGATGTATATTCGTCCC
>JAWUWS010000092.1:0-18579 GCA_034111705.1 Psychrosphaera sp. | reverse complement strand
TTTTACTGATTCGGTAAATTCATCACCCAAGCCAGCTTCTAGTGTTTTAATTAAAGCAGCACCAACTGTATTGTAATGTTCAGGAGTTACTTTATAACCGCCGTGCCTTTCTCCTAGCTTTTGTATCGCAGGTATTAACTTGTCAGGCTGATCTAGCAGTTTTACTGCGGTGTCTAGCATGACCATTAATTTTTCACTTTGCTCTTTGATATTCGAACTAAACAAATTTTGTAATGCCGGGTCAAGTTCGAATAATGTTCGATAAAAAATCTCACCTGCCTGTTCAGATATTGGTAAAAGTTTTTGCCAACTGTCTTTTACTAAACTAATTTGATTCGGTGTCATAAGCATTTCTCACTTGAAGTTTGTTCTGCCACTTTGTTCATGTTTGAATCAAGACAGTACAACTCATCTTCATCAAGCAAACTGTTGGTATCTAATAAAATAACTAATTTATCTTCGAAATTCGCTAATCCTTGAAGAAAGCAAGGGTCAATAGCACTGCCAAAGGATGGAGGATTTATGATTTGACTCGGTTTAAATTTGTAAACATCGGATACGGCATCAACAATAACGCCAACCACCACGACTTTGTTATTCACTTCACCACGTAAAATAATGGTTACGGTTTGCTCTCCATAAGTTAATGATTTCTTCCCAAAACGTTCACGCAGATCAACAATTGGTATAATAACCCCGCGTAAGTTTATGACGCCTTTTATATAATCAGGTTTATTGGGTAAACTTGTTATTTTAGAGAGGACTCTAATTTCTTGAACCCTTAATATATCAACCCCAAATTCTTCCCCCTCTAAAATGAAGGTCAAATATTCTTGTTCAATATCCATCATGATTTATTACCTCCATTAGGTTGATGTTTTTCAATCTTATGAAGGGCTTCTGCATTTAAAAGCGTCACTACCGAGTTTTCTAAATTGACCAAGCCCGCTATAAATTCAGGTGGTATTGAACCTCCAAATGCAGGCGATTTTTTAATATCACTTTCTTCGGCATTTAAAACATCTGATACTGCATCAACGACAAAACCGATAACTTTAGAGTCGTGTTCTACCTCTATCGTTAAAATAATAACGACGGTTGAAGGCAAATAAGTATTTTCACCAACTTCAAATTTAATTCGTAAATCAATAATGGGGACTATAACTCCACGCATGTTAATGACACCTTTAACATGTATTGGAGCATTTGGAATTCGAGTCGGTTGCTCCCAACTTCGAATTTCTTCAACACACAAGATGTTTATGGCAAATTGCTCAGTCCCTAACATAAAAGTTAAGTACTGTTCCCCATTTGTTATAAAATCAATACCTTCAAGAGATTGTTCACCTTGAGCTGGAACGTCTTTGGCAAGTGCTTGAATGTCCATTAAACAACCTCCTCAATATTATTGTGAGCTGTTTTTTGAGCTACTTGAGCCTGTGCTAACGCCATTGAAATCATGCCTGGTATATCTAGAATCATTGCAACAGATCCATCACCAAGAATTGTCGCGCCTGAAATTCCATCGACTTGTTGATAATTGTCTTTTAAACTTTTTATCACTACTTGTTGCTGCGCCAATAAGTCATCAACCATTAAACCAACTTTTTGGCCATCCGATTCAACTACAACTAACAATGAGTTATCTATTTCAATGTTATCTGCCTCTAAGTTAAATAATTGATATATAGGTAGAACAGGTACGTTGTCTTCACGTAAACGATACAGGAGCATATTTCCTGAAACTCGATTTATTAAATCTGTTTTTGTCTGAAGGGATTCAACAATTGAAATTAGCGGGATGATATAAACTTCGGTTCCAACACGGACTAGTTGACCATCTAGAATGGCTAAAGTAAGAGGTAAGTTGACTTTAAAGCTACTTCCTTTACCAGGCTCAGATGCTACTTGAATTCTACCACCTAATGACTGAATGTTTTTCTTTACAACATCCATACCGACACCACGACCAGAAATATCAGTTACTTCGTTTGCGGTAGAAAAACCTGGCTCAAAGATCAAATCAAATACTTGGCTATCGGTTAACGTAGAATTAGGCTCAACAACCCCTTTTTCTATCGCTTTATTTAGTACAGCTTGGCGGTTTATGCCGCCCCCGTCATCATTAATTTCTATAACTATTGAACCGCCCATATGATAAGCGTCTAGTGATATTTTCCCTTTTGGACTTTTGCCATTTGCTATTCTTACTTCTTTTGATTCAATACCGTGATCAACTGCATTTCTGACTAAGTGAACTAAAGGGTCTCCTATTTGTTCCATAACTGTTTTATCAAGTTCAGTCTGTTCGCCCTTGATAACAAGTTCTATTTCTTTACCTGTTTTTATAGATAAATCATGTATTAATCGAGGAAAACGATTAAAAGCAAAACTAATTGGCAACATGCGAATACGCATGACACTTTCTTGTAGCTCTTTAGTATTCTGTAAAAGTTGATCTAACCCTGAAGTTAACTTTTCAAGTTTCGATAAATCAAAATCATTACCAAGTTCAGATAACATGGATTGGGTAATAACGAGTTCACCAACTAAGTTGATTAAAATGTCTACTTTATCGACTCCTACACGAATAGAGCCGACATCTGGTTTAGTTTTTGCGCTTGTTTGGGGTTTATCATTATCAGTAAGTGAGGTTCGAGTTGTTTCTTCTTTAGCCGCTTTAATATCTAGAGCAGGTTCAGATGCCACAGGAGCTGATTTTAAATCTTGTTCTTTATCTACAGCGGCCTCAGTCCCTAACAAAGTAATGTCTAATATGCACTCATCTTCTACCCACTCGAATACTTCTCTTATATCTTTCTCGGTAGACGATAAAGTACTTAATTGAATTTGCCACTTTAAGTATAATTCTTTAGGTTCAATATCAGAAAATACAGGTAGTTCACTCGTATTACATATAATCCTAAGCTCACCTAAATCAGCAAGTGCATTGAATAGAAAAATAGGATCATTACCCGTTTGGACTAAGTGAGGTTGAGGTATAAAATCAATTAACCACGACTGTTGGTTAGTAGATTTTGAGTCGTTGGTATCTTCACTTTCGTTAATGGTTTGAGTATTGGCTGATTTTAGAGATTCATTCAATAATATCTGCACATTATTAATACTCTCATCTTCACATACACTTTCGTTTCGGTCAGCTTCAATTAATAAACGAATACAATCAACAGATTGGAGTAATATCTCAATATCACTTTGAATAATGTCTCTTCTACCATCACGCATTTCATCTAATAAAGTCTCAACCAAATGAGTAAAGTTAGTTACTTGAGTGAAACCAAATGTTCCAGCACCACCTTTTATTGAATGTGCGGCCCTGAATATTGAATGTATGGAATCGTCTTCTGAACTTTGTAAGTTCAGTAAGCCAGTTTCCATAGTTTCTAAACCTTCATAACTTTCTTCTAAAAAGGTAGGGAGAAACTGCGCTAGGTCTATAGTCATAGTATTTACCTAACAACACGTTTAATCGTTGCGAGTAGCTTCTCAGGGTTGAACGGTTTCACCAGCCACCCTGTCGCTCCAGCCGCTTTACCACGCATTTTCATGTCTCCTGAACTTTCAGTGGTTAACATTAAAATAGGTGTGAATTCAAAAGGTGGTAATTTACGAAGTTCTTGGCAAAGCTCTATGCCATTCATATTAGGCATATTCACATCAGAGATAACAAGATCAAATTGATCTCCTTTCGCTTTTTCAAGCCCTTCAACACCATCAGATGCCTCTACTACATCAAAACCTGCACTTTTAAGAGTGAAACTAACCATTTGTCTAATGGAGTTTGAATCATCGACTATCAAAAACTTGGCCATTATTATTCCTTTAATTAAGTTGAAGGTAATTTTTAAAATCTGAATCATCCAGACCTAACTGGTTAATACTATCTTGTAGTATTGGAGAACTGATCTCCCAAGTTAACGTTTTTTTCTGAGTGATGATCTCGTTAACTAGAGCTAACAGTAGTTGGACGCCAACGGTATCGATTTTTTTTAACGCTTTGTCCATGAAGATAATATCGTCTGATTGAGAAATCATATCCAAGGCATGAACTTTAAATGTTGATAAATGGGATATAGTTAAATCGTTTGGTAATTCAAAATTTTGTTTTTCCATGAAGTTGTTACATCCCTAATAAATACAGTGGTCATAAAATTTATAGACAACAGAATCAGCAAACGCAAGGTTAATTAAAAAGTACCCGTTACAGAAACATCAACTGAACCTGTTACTTAAATTTAAAAAATCAAACACTCTTATCTCCAAAAAAAATATTCTTATCTATACTCAACGTAATAATAGGAAAAATGTATTGTTTGGACATTGTGATAATCGACTCACATAAGTTTAAAATAAAAGGAGGTAGACAAAATATGCCAAGCGACAATTCAAAAGTTCCAGGTCAAATATTTGCATGGTTTGAAAAAATGAAAGGGAATTATGAAAAGAACTTAACCTCGATGATGGAACGTTTTGAGCGTAATACTGACAAACAAAACTTACGAATTGACAACCAAAATATTGCACATGTTGAGAGTCTAAAAGTCAGCTACAACCAACAATTAACTGATAAAAACCAAACAATTGAACATTTAAATAAAGAAGTAAATTTCTACAAACAGCAGTTATCAAAACAACAAGATATTATTGAGCAGCTTAATGGTCGTTACGACACGGTTATGCATACATTATTATCTGAAAAAAAACAAAATCCAGAATTAAAAAATGTGGTTAATAATCCAGAAATTAATGACTCAGCTGAAGTATCTTCGCCTTTATCAATAGATCAGGATTCAGATAATATAGAATATTTATATAATGCAGCTATTGAATTAAGGCGTAATGGAGAGCCGCAAGATGCGTTTATATTATTTAAAAAAGCGGCTCTGTTAGGTGATGTAAAATCAATGGGAGCTTTAGCTAGAGCTTACTTTTTAAATGAAGGTGTGGAAGAAGATCAGCTACTCGGATTATCCTGGTTAATCACTGCGGCTAACTTAAACTATGAGCCAGCGATTAAAAAATGTGAGGGCTTCAAACGAACATCACCAGAATTATATGAACAATCACTAACTCTGGCAGATAAGTTGTAACACTCTGCTTTTCAGGAAAATATCCCAGCTCTTGTAAATTTAATACAAATTATTTGAAATTTTTAACAGCTTTTATTAATTCCATTAGTTGAAATGGTTTATGAATCGTATCGTCAAAAAAGTAATCACTGTCTATTTTTATATCGCCTGTGACTAATATTTTGTAAATTGTGTTAGGCAATTGTTCAGCTACTTCGTCCCCTTTCATATCTGTGAGTCTGTAGTCAACAAATAAAACATCTGGTGGTGAGCTAATACAATAAGTAATACATTCGTGTTCATTAGTGAAAGTTACAATATCATGTTGGGTATCTTCAAAAACGAATTCGAATAACTTTATTAAAGTAATGTCATCATCTAAATAAACAATAGTAGCCATTTTATATCCCTGTTTTTATTTAGTAAGTCTTCCATTTAGTGTCTAAACATACTCGAGCAATACTAATTATAGTTGAACCGAAATTATAGTTCTTAGTATATATAGCAAAATTGAATTTGCTGATTTATCCATTTCTTTAATCCAATATTATTTCTCTAGAATATTATCGGAGCAATAAATTGCTTTCAAACTTTGGATTATATCTGTGATACGCTCAGTGGCGTTCAAAATAACATCCAATTTTTCGTTAATCTTTGTATCTTTTTCATATTGAGCTTTTATTAATTCCGTATAGCCTGAAATAATACCTAGTGGGTTATTTATTTCATGAGCTATATTTTTCACTAATTTAGTAATTTCAACTTTAGGGTCAACAGCTGTTATTTTTTCCTCAGTCATCTGTATAGAAACAATAAATATGTTACCCGTACCAACGTCTAGATAAGCTGTGTTACTTAATCTAACGTACTTTCCATCAAAGCTAATATGACGATGTTCAAAATGAATAACATCTGCCTCTGGAGACAGCCCAGATATTGCTGTTGATGTGGAACATACGTCATCTGGATGTAAAAAATATTTTATATTTTTAGATAACACCTGTTTAGGGGGATAACCAAATACACGAAAAAATGAATTATTTACATCTAAAACATCACCTTTATTGTCCGTAATCAATAAGATATCATTTGAGTAATTGAAAAATAGTTCGTACATTGATGTCTCGATATTGGAAATTAAAATAGTTCATCATTACTCAATTCGTCAGAGTCCAATCCTTTGTGGTGCCCAGCTTCTTGGACTTTTTCCATTTGTAATTTCAAATCTTCTAATCTAGTCATTATCTCAACTAAAATTTCTTCTGCGTTACTTAATTCTTCTGTGGCAGCTTCAATAAGTTTATTCAAGAATAGCTCTTGAGGCTCAGTCATTTCCAGTGAATGATAGCTACCCGCTATCTCTACCATGATATTTGTCATTACAGAGTTAATGATTTTGTTATGCTGACCAACACCAAATTTAAGTTCACCTATATTCTCAGATAATTCAAGAATCGCCTTACCCATACCAGCTTGAGAATACAATTCTAAGGTTTTGGCTTCTAACCCTTCAATCATAGCGGCTGTATAATCTCGGATTTGTCCGAGACTATTTTCGTCCGAAGGCGGGTTTTTTATTATAAATGAAACGTGTTCATCGTTAACTATCATACGACTTGAAAACATGTACAAGCGCCCTTTTGGCTCAAGTAAAGTGTAAACTTCAATTTCTATTGGGGATATTTCAATACCATCACTACGATAGTAATTATCTTTTGGTAACTTAAATTTAATAGACGAATTTAATCCAAAGTACTTCATACTTTCGAAAAAAACACTTGCGACTTCATCAATATTGTCACACTTACTTAAGTTTTTAAAAAAACTCATCACTTGACTATATTGTGACGCTTGTTCCATTGTTGTATAAATCAACTGCTGATTTTCTTTAGTATCAGCGACTAATCTTTCTTCTTTTAACTTACGTTTAATACTGTTTTTGACTTTAAAAACTAATTCTTTAAGTTCAAAAGGTTTTGTTAAATAATCCGCAACACCGGCGTCAAATGCTGTAAGTTTGGATAACGGAGCTGTTTCTCCAGACACTATGATTATATCAACGTCTGTATTAGTACAGTACTCACTAAAAAGTTTCTCACAAAACTCAATCCCATTCATATCCGGTAAATTTAGATCGAGTAATATTGTTTTTGGTGTTAACTCTTTAAACTTTAGTAACGCGTCTTTAGCATTGGTAAAGGCAACAGTTTCAAACTCAGTGTTTAGAATTTGTTCGTACATATCTAAGTATTGTTTATCATCTTCGATTAAAAAAACTATCTCTTTACTGCTCATAAAAGGTCCTTAATTAAAAACAGTTACATTAATTATGAACTTATGTTTTTAAAAAACGATAAGCCCATAACACTAAAAGCATTGACTTCTAATAGTATAGGTTGCGTTTTCTAGTTTTCCATTTATTGAATGAAAACTAATACATCCTAGAACAGAAGGTACTCTGTAGAAGAGTATAATGGGGTTGTTGCAGCACAACATGTTAAATAATTTTGAATCACTTGAAAATATTACTGTTGTTTCGTTTTGCAGAGATCAACTCTAAAGATCACCACCATGATAAAGAAAATAAAACCGTCCCTATTTATATTATTTGCAACTCCATTGCTTTTGGCTAGCTTACAATCAATCGCTAGAAATGGAATTGATTCGCCATCAACACTTTAGCTAATAAACACTCATTTAGCTAAAGTGTTGCTACATTGCATTCTAGTTATTTCACAGGTGCAGGAGGTAAGTTTGGTTTTTCATATATACCCTTTATTACTAGGTAAGTGTTAGATATCCAAACTCATCACTTCGTACATTGGAGCTTTACCATCGACATTTCCAGATTATGACTAAGTATTCTTAAACGATGATAACTTCCAATCCTTAATTCCTCTCTTGAACAACATATAGTTTATATTCTGAAATTCACTTATTATTACACCCTGCTTTCAAAGGCTTATAAAAAGAATTACACTAAAGAAAATAGAAATATTGTCGATAGCAGCTAACATGCTATTTAGTTTTAAAGAGATTGAGTCTAAGGATCACCATGGCGAATATAAAACCGTTCATATCAATATTGTCAACTGCACCATTACTTTTAACTAGTTTACAGTCAATGGCTGCTGATGAAAGCCAAGCAGATATAACGCCTGTTGCACCGATTGCTGAGAGCCATGAAACGATAGAAACTAATTTAATTAAAAGTCCATTTAGTTTTGACTTTATTGGTTTACAGTCTGATCAATACTCGAGTTCAGGCGGTCGATTTGGCCTGAGCTATCAACCAAATGAAGATGTTGGTGTTGTAACAAACGTAAGTTTAGAGCACTTCTCTAACTTGACCTATAAATTAAATGGTTCTGTATTTGAAAGTGAGTTTACTAACTTACGTTGGTCAGCCGGTTATAAATTTGATGTTACAAATGACTTTAACATTACTCCTAGCTTAGGCTTAGTCATGGGGGTAATAACAAATACGACCAATACCAATATCACTCAAGGTTATACAAACTTGAGATTTGCTTACGATGTAAATGATTCATTTAGTTTATTTATGGAAGGTAACTATGACTTTGGTTCTATTGAATTACCGGAGACTAGTTCTTTTGGTATCGGGTTTAAATACACTCCTCATTATAGTCAACCAATAGTAGCCATAACTAGCCAAGAACCAACAATTATACAAGAGCCTGTTGTTAGCGACTTTGACGCTGCAGCACCGATACTGCCAGACTCAAGCTTAGAAACTAGTGCAGTTACAGGTGTTATTGTTGATGCAGAGTTGGGTAACTCAATTGAAGATGTTGAAATTGTTGAAGATGCAATTGATTCAGCTGATTACGAAAGTATGCGTTATACCATTCAAATAGGCGTATTTAACAATATGGCGGCGGCAAATTCATTCCTTCAAAAAAATTCAATAAGTAAAGATGAAACTTATACTCGCGAATATAATGGTTTAGTTAAAATTTATTATAAAGGTTTCGATGCGTTATCATCAGCTAGACAGTCATTAACAAGCTTGAAAGCTAAAGGTGTGGATGGTTTTGTTCTTAATACACCAAAGAAGGTGAATAAAACGTTTGTTGCGATAGGGACTTTTTATGCAGTTCAGTTAGGCAGTTTTAGCTCTTTAAGCTCAGCAGATCCTATTATTACTAAAATGCAGGGACTTGATAAGAAAACGTTTATCAAACAATCAGGTTCGTTAATGAAGTTGTATACTGGAAAGTTCCAAAATAAGTCAGAAGCTCAAGCAGAATTAAGAAAGTTAAAATCAAATAACATTGATGGTTTTGTTATAAAAATTAACTAAGTAGCTAGCTGTTCTTTATACGACTATGCGGCTTGATTCCATATCAAGCTGCATATAAAACCATCAGATACATACCCTGCATCTAAGCTTCTTTAAGAGACTCTTCGCTTAACCACTCAATATAAGCATCAAAAGGTAAAGGTTTTGAAATATGGAAGCCCTGTGCCCACTCACAACTCAATGACTTTAATAAGCTAAGCGTTTTCTGATCTTCAACACCTTCAGCAACGACCTCTAAGCCTAAACTCTTGGCCATCTTGATGGTTGCAGATACGATAGTGAAATCTTTCTCAGATTGATCTAAGTATTGAATAAATTCACGGTCAATTTTTAATTTATCAAATGGATGTTTACTGACATAAGTTAAAGAAGAATAACCGGTGCCAAAGTCATCAATGGCAAGACTAAAGCCTATTTCTTTCAATTCCTGCATATTACGTGTGAATTTTTTTGTGTCCGTAACAGATACGGTTTCTGTTAGTTCTAAAATAAACATATCGGCTCGCAAGCCATGATGCTCTATGGTTCGTATTAAATAAGAAATAAAACTATCATGCATCACATCATGTACTGACATATTCACTGAAATAGTATGCTTAATCCCTAATGTCATTAAATGAACTAGGTGGTTACAGCTTTCATTGAATACCCACTCACTTAACTTATTGATAATACCTGTATCTTCAGCAATCCGAACAAACTCATCTGGTGGGATAAAACCATATTCTGGATGAGTCCACCTTAATAGCACTTCGCTTCCACCTACAGAACCGTTAGATATAAATGTTTGTGGTTGATGGTAAAGCTCTAATGAACCATTTTCTATTGCTATTTGTAAATCTGACGCAAGTTTTACTTTACGTTGGTCTCTGTTTTGATCGTTATAAACGCCATACAAATTGCCACTTTCTATAGCTAACTCAATCGCTTGTTGAGCTTTATTAACCAGTTCATTAGTGGTTTTAATCGCACTAGTGTAGGCAGATGCACCTATTAAACACTTTATGTTTAGTGTTAAATCACCACTGGAATACGTAATCGGTTGAAGTGATGCAAATCGTTTCATCACATTTTTTAATAGATGTTCATCGTTACTTGAAACTAGGAATGCAAATACACCTTCCCTTATCATTGCTGTTTTTAAGTATTCAGTTTTTTTATCGATATCAATTAAAAGAAGTTCGTTACTTAACTCTCTTTCCACATCTGTAACAAACTGATAAACAATCGATTTTAAACTATCTAGAGGTAAATATGGCACAATGGATTCATACTTAGAAATTGAGATGATAATTATTGAAAAGTCCGGTTTGATATTCTTTTCAATAATGTCTTCAACCTTCATCTCTAATAGGTTGCTATTAGCAAAACCGAATAAATGATCATGAGAAGCTTGATATAAGCGTTCCATTTCACTCATTCGGAGTCGATGAGCCAATGCCATTGCCATAAAAGTAATCTCGAATATCACTCCAAATAACAAAGCGTGCCTAGAAAAAAAGCTATATTCAATATATCCAGTTAATAATAAAGGGCCTATAGCTGAGCCCACCAATAATGGTAACCAAGATATAATATAAAAATTAGCCCACCGGACTCCTTCTTTGACTTTTACATACATCATAATAATTCCTAATGCATATAAAAACACTTGTAAGGTAAAGAAGATTTGAGCAGATATATATTCAACAATAAATAGTGAAAGTAACGCAAACAGTAAGTTTAACTTAGTCAGTAAATAAGCAAAACGTGTAATTCTCCGCTCAGGCTCTTCGTTAAACTTCAAAAAGTTTAACGCAAACATTAATGAAAAATACCCCAATAAAAAGTTTATAGAGACTATATTTTTGGAGAAAAAATCAAACAAGGATAACGGCATTATATAAGCGCCATATCCATGAACTACACCCAACTCAATTAAGAATGCTGCTATGTAACCTATATATAAGATGTATATTTTTTCTTTGCTGCCATAAAATAGAATTAGGTTATACACACTCATAACTGCAATAATACCAATGAAAGCTCCCCACAGAAGGTAAACCGCATCTTTGAATCTATAAAAGTTTTCAGTATCAAAAATTGAGATTGGGAGTTTGGTCGCCGCTCCCATTGTAGTGGTGTAGATTAAAAAGGATAACTCTTGTTTGGCTGGTAGGTTTATTTTGTAATTTGGGAATGCCATTTTTTCTTTTGAATTGGCTAAATTACTATCCCCTAAACTGCGTACAAATGTGTATTGTCCATCTATATACTGATAAATATTAATCACATCTATCATAGGGTTATCAAAAAGTACGGTTAATTCCCTTGTTGAATTTAACGTATTAGTGATTTCAATTTGATACCAGAACCCAATATTACCAAAATCAACCTTTACTTTATTTAATGGTAATTCAGTAAATTCATCAAGCTTAGTAACAACATCATTTAACGTAAGCGTATTACTTCTATCTACTAAAACTTTATGTTGGATACCTACTGTCATATCATCTTGGCTAAGAGATAAGTCATCGATTCCTATTAATGAATTAATGATCCCTGACCAAAAAAATAAAATAGGAATGGTAATGAATAGAATTAGACTCCATTTACTAAACTTGCTCATTCTATATGGGTACTCCAATGTAAATTACCGCACAAACATTAACTCAGTATAACCGATATCCTCTTGATGTAACTGTTAAATATAAAAAAGTAGTTGAGTTTTTATACTGGATAAACTACTGTGTACAAAGCCACTGTATAAAATAACAGGTATATCAATGAATATAAACAATGCAAAACCTAATAAACTTAGCCCATCGGTATTTTTAAACGCTAATAACCAAGATGAATTAAACATACAATATGAGCTACTAAAGATCATAAAACGCTTTGAATATTGTAGCGGTTGGACTCTATTAATAGCACCAGACCACTTACCTAAAAAAGACATATTAAACAGTTATGACGTAAATCTAGATAAAGTATTAATTGTTCATAAAAAGCATTGTACTGATATTTTATTTACTGCTTATCAAGGTCTACGAAATCAAAACTGTTCTGCATTAGTCATTTGGGACGGGTTGATTAGTAATAGTGAATACGCTTTGTTAAACGCTAAAGCTAAAGCGGTTAACTCTGCACTTTACTTAATTAATAAAAACACTCATGATCTAGCAATTGTTCATCATTAGAATATAAAAATATGCTATGTCTTTGTAAATCAGGAAGTTTATATTCTGACTGCTGTAAGAGTTTATTATTAGGTCAAAAAAAAGTAAATAATTGCGAGCAGTTGATGCGTTCACGTTATACGGCATTTGCACTTGGTAATGTATCTTATTTGATAATGACGAGTTCAAAGGATTTATTAACAACCTTAAACGAGGAAGACTTAATTGAGACCTGTAACAATTTCCAATTTGTGAATTTAGAGGTGTTGAATTTTAAAAAAATAGATTCTATTCAAGATAAGTCGAATGAAGTTAGTCAAAATAAAGATACGGTAGAATTTATAGCTCACCTTTTGTCGGGTAATGAATATCATAAAATACATGAACGATCACAGTTTATAACCGAAGATAACAGGTTGAAATACGACACAGGACTCTTGTTCGATACTCCAATAATTAAGCTTAATAGAAATGATAGTTGCCCTTGTCTGTCAGGTAAAAAATTCAAAAAATGTCACATGGAATAATCTATTACCCTTGTGAACATTATAAAAACAAAATGTTGGTTATATTTCCGCATAAAAAAACGCGGTGTAAATAACTCACACCACGCTTTAAACAATAATTAACCTAATGATTTAGTTTAATTAATTATCTCTTTTGTTGCTCAGCCAAGTATAACCAAGTTTCCAACACTGTATCTGGATTTAAGGATACAGAGTCTATACCTTGCTCAACTAACCATTCCGCAAAATCTTCATGATCCGATGGACCTTGACCACAAATACCTATGTATTTTCCCTTTTCTTTACACGCTTTTATCGCCATAGATAATAGAATTTTAATTGCCTCATCACGTTCATCAAATAAATGCGCAATCAAGCCAGAGTCTCTATCTAAACCAAGTGTTAACTGAGTTAAATCATTTGAACCAATTGAAAAACCATCAAAATATTCCAAGAATTGGTCTGCTAATAACGCATTGGATGGTAATTCACACATCATGATCACACGTAAACCGTTATCACCACGTTTTAAGCCATGCTCTGTTAGCAATTCACTTACTTTTTTCGCTTCACCTACGGTTCTTACAAATGGGATCATTACTTCAACATTAGTGAACCCCATTTCGTTACGCACACGTTTTAGAGCTTCACACTCCAATGCAAAACATTCCCTAAAGTCATCAGAGATATAACGAGCTGCGCCACGATAACCTATCATAGGGTTTTCTTCTTCAGGCTCGTATTGCTCACCGCCAACTAGATTAGCATATTCGTTTGATTTGAAATCAGACATTCTAACGATAACTTTTTCAGGGTAGAAAGCCGACGCTAGTGTAGCCACACCTTCTTTAATTTTATTAATATAAAATTCAACCGGTGATTCATAACCTGCAATCAGCTCATCAATTTCATCTTTTAGATCAGCATCTTGTTTATCGTAATTAATCAGTGCTTTTGGATGTACACCTATCATTCTATTGATAATAAACTCAAGGCGAGCAAGGCCAACACCTGCATGTGGTAAACGAGCAAAGTCAAACGCTCTATCGGGATTACCCACGTTCATCATTACTTTAATTGGTAAATCTGGCATTTCATCTACTTTAGACGTGACGACATCAAACGGTAAAATTTCACCATAGATAAAGCCAGTATCACCTTCAGCACAAGAAACTGTGATCTGATCCCCTGTATTAATAAGATCAGTTGCATTTGCGCAACCTACTACAGCGGGTATACCTAATTCACGGGCAATAATTGCAGCATGACAAGTTCTACCGCCACGATTAGTTACTATTGCCGATGCACGTTTCATGATCGGTTCCCAATCAGGGTCGGTCATATCGGTTACCAATACATCGCCAGGTAAAATCTTATCCATTTCAGCAATTGAACTTAATACTTTTGCTGTACCTGAGCCGACTTTATGACCGATAGCGCGGCCTTCACAAACGATTTTCCCACGTTTTTCAAGTTGGAATGTTTCTATTACATTTGCTTCTTCGTTACTACGAACCGTTTCAGGTCTTGCTTGTACTATATATAATTGATTATCTAAGCCATCTTTAGCCCATTCAATATCCATTGCACGGCCATAATGTTTCTCAATGATCACAGCTTGCTTAGCAAGCTCCATAACTTCATTATCCGTTAATGAAAATTGATTACGCCTTGGAACATCAACATCTTCAATCTTAACTTGTTTGCCATGACCTTGATCTTCAGAGTAAATCATTTGAATAGCTTTACTGCCCATCGTTTTACGAACTACTGCAGGTCTATTAGCTGCCAGTGTTGGTTTATGCACATAAAATTCATCTGGGTTAACCGCACCTTGTACAACCATCTCACCTAAACCATAAGATGAAGTGACAAATACAACATCCTCAAAACCTGATTCAGTATCAATTGAGAATAAAACCCCTGATGAAGATAAATCTGAACGTACCATACGTTGTATGCCCGCAGATAAAGCAACGCCTTTATGATCGTAACCTTGGTGAACACGGTAAGATATTGCTCTGTCATTAAACAAAGAGGCAAATACATGTTTAACGGCCACTTTGATAGCGTCTAAACCTTTAACATTTAGGAAGGTTTCTTGCTGTCCAGCAAATGATGCATCAGGCATGTCTTCCGCAGTCGCAGAAGAACGAACCGCAAATGATGCTTGCTCCCCTAATTCACCAGCAAGTTCATTATAAGATAATGCAATGGCTTGTTCTAAATTGCTTGTAAACGGTGTATCTATAATCCAAGACCGAATTTTTTCGCCCACTTTGGCTAATTCATTTACATCTTCGACATCTAACTTATCTAATACATCATGAATACGTTTTTCTAATCCACTGTGCTCTAAAAATTCATTAAACGCATATGACGTGGTTGCAAAACCACCAGGCACTTTGACCCCAGCATTTGATAAGTTGCTTATCATTTCACCTAATGATGCATTTTTACCACCAACTTGGCTTACATCGTTCATTCCTAACTGCTGGTACCAAAGCACGTATTCTTGTCGTGTATTTTGATTCTGCACTGATTGTTGATGTTCCACTAGGTTGTCTCCAAAGTTTTAGCTGGTTATAAATAATCGAGTTAATTTATGTTGTACAATTTGTATTATTACAAATAGACTTACAGTGTGAGTCGCATTCTACACTGAGATTTTTATCGGGTAAAATGTATTTATGTTTGTTGAATTATTACTACAAGTGAGTGTGAATGTCGTATACAGCCTTTTATATATCTGACGGAACTGCAATTACCGCTGAAGTCATTGGTCATGCAACTCTGTCGCAGTACCCTATTGATGTTGAGCATATAATCAGCCCGTTTATTGAAACTTATGAGCTTGCATTACAAATCTGTGAACAGATAAATGTTCGTTATAAAACAACAGGAAATCGCCCATTTGTATTTTTTACTTTTGTTGATCAGGAATTTAAGAAGTTAATTCAACAGACGGAATGTATCTGCTTTGATGTGTTAAAACCTTTTACAAAAGATATTTCCGCTGTGTTAGCAATACCACCTACTCCTAAATTACATAGAACCCACTCTATTCATGTAGAAAGTTATGATCATCGAATAGGCGCTATGAATTACGCTTTAGCAAACGATGACGGTCAAACAACCAAACATTACGATGACGCAGATGTTATTTTAGTGGGTGTATCAAGAAGCGGGAAAACGCCAACTAGTTTATATCTGGCTTTACAGTACGGCATTAAAGCGGCTAACTATCCATTCATTGAAGAGGATATGGAGGAGTTAAAATTATCTGAAGAGTTACAAAAAAACAAAAAAAAGATATTTGGATTAACGATAAACTCTGAAAGATTAGCTGCGATAAGACATGAACGTTACGCTAACAGCAAATACGCCTCAACACGTCAATGCCGAATGGAATTAAGAGAAGTTGAACGTATGTATAAAAAGAATAAGATCCCGTTCATTAACACCACTCATTTTTCCGTAGAAGAAATATCCGCTAAAGTGATATCTGAAATGGGCTTAGAGCGTCATAAGTATTAATAATTCAAGTAAAAGCTAAAATAGCTCCGAGAACATTTACAGGTCCGGCGCTTTCTTATGATCATTTATCCTACTTTATAAAATAATCTAAAGCATAAAACCCACCAAACATAATAGGTTGATGAACCAAATAAATAACTAAACTATGCTGGCCTATAACTTCAATAAAATGATGTGTTTTACTAATTAAAAAATTTGAATTACCTGACAAAGTATATTCGCCAACTTTACGCCCTTTTACTGATATAAACCAATGTCCTATATACACACCAATTAAGACCACACCTAACCAAGGAAATAAGGGAACATAATCTAACGCAGGTCTTTGCACCTCAGCCATACCAATCCAGTTAAACCAGTATGAATTAAACAAAGAAGCTGTAACGCTGTGGCCAATAATAAAAATAAACACACCAAAAATAAGCGCGAGTTTTGGTTTTTGTACAATAGGCAAAGCTAAGAAACTAGCGACTAAAATAAACTGTAAAATTCCAAATACCGTTATTTTATGAGCTGCAATAAAATAGCCGGAGCCAGACACAAATAAACTAGCAATTAAAAGCTGAAATGAACGCTTTTTTACATTAGACCAATTAATATTATGATGATGAGCAATCACCAAACTCACGCCTACTAAGGTTAAAAATCCAATTACAATAATGTAGCGGAACGGGATCCACAGCCCCCTACCAAAAGCAGTATCAATATAGCCAAATAAGTCTAAATCATAACAAAGGTGATAAATCACCATTAACAAAATACTTACCCCTCTTAACCAATCAATAAAAGGTAAACGAGGTGATTTAGTTGATGTAACTTGAATACTCACATTAGCTCCACAAATTAAGGATATTAATTATCCCTTCTTAAAATAATATGCAAAAGCCAACTTATAATAAGTTGGCTTTTATACACTTTATCTACTTACAACGTCAGTTATACAAGGTTAACGCTTTTTGGCGTCTTTTAATGCATCTGTGATCAAAAACGCCAATTCCTGTACTTGGTCTGCATTTAATCTAGGGTCGCACTGAGTTTTGTATCGTTGTGATAAATCTGCTTCACTTAAACCATATGCACCACCTGTACACTCTGTGACATTTTGTCCTGTCATTTCAAAGTGAACACCGCCAGCCCAACTGCCTTCAGCTTTATGAACTGCAAAAAATTGCTGAATCTCACGTAATACCGAATCAAAGTTACGAGTTTTGTAGCCATTAGACGCTTTAATTGTATTGCCGTGCATTGGATCTGAACTCCAAACGACTTTACGACCTTCTGACTCAACTTTACGCACTAATGCAGGCAATTTATCAGCAAGCACATCAGCCCCCATACGGGTAATTAATGTTAATCGACCAGCTTCGTTTTCAGGGTTAATCGCATCTACCATTCGAATCAAATCATCAGGGTCCATACTTGGGCCAACTTTGACACCAACCGGGTTATGAATACCTTTAAAGAATTCCATGTGTGCGTGATCTAACTGACGTGTGCGTTCACCAATCCACAGCATATGTGCAGAGCAGTCGTACCAATTATCTGATAAGTGATCACGACGCGTTAACGCTTGTTCGTAGTTTAGCAATAAGGCTTCATGTGACGTGAACAATTGTGTTTCTTTTATTCTAGGCGTGGTTTCTGACGTTAAGCCAATCACTTCCATAAATGCTAACGTTTCTTCAATTCTGTCAGCTAAATGTTGGTAACGTTCGCGGTTTGGATTAGATTCAACAAAGCTCATATTCCAACGGTTTACTTGGTGTAAATCCGCTAATCCACCTTGAGCAAAGGCTCTTAATAGATTTAATGTAGATGCAGAATGATGATAAGCCGTAATTAAACGGCTTGGATCAGGTTCGCGCGCTTCTGGTGTAAATTCAAAGCTATTAACATTGTCACCACGGTAACTTGGTAACGATACACCGTCGATAGTTTCTAAATCCGATGAACGAGGTTTTGCA
>JAWUWS010000091.1:0-65145 GCA_034111705.1 Psychrosphaera sp. | reverse complement strand
ATTAAGGCTATTAAAAATATGATGCCGATGCAGGATGGCGATGTTTATCAAACGTGGGCAGAAACCTCAGAGCTAGAAGCGTTGATAGATTTCAAACCACAAACATCATTAAATGATGGTATTGAAAAATTTGTAACTTGGTATAAAAGTTTTTATAAAGATTAATGGATGTAATATGAAAATTGCAGTAGCAGGAACTGGGTATGTTGGCCTTTCAAACGCAATGTTGTTGGCTCAACACAATGAAGTAATCGCCGTCGATATTATAGAAGATAAAGTAAAATTATTGAATAAAGGTCAATCCCCCATTGTTGATGAGCAAATAGAGCTGTTTTTAACAACTAAACGACTTAACTTTACTGCAACAACGGATAAAGAGTTGGCCTACAAAGATGCTGATTATGTCATTATTTCAACGCCTACTGATTATGATCCTCAAACTAATTATTTTAATACGTCATCCGTTGAATCTGTTATTAAAGATGTAATGTCGATAAACCCTAATGCTGTAATGGTTATAAAATCTACGGTGCCTGTGGGCTATACGTCACGTATCAGTAAGGAGTTAGGTACGGACAATCTTATATTCAGTCCTGAATTTTTACGTGAAGGTAATGCACTTTACGATAACTTGTACCCATCTCGTATTATTGTAGGCGAACGTTCTGAACGTGCTGAAATATTTGCTAATTTGTTAAAGCAAGGGGCTATTAAACAAGATATAGACGTTCTCTTTACTGAATCTACAGAAGCTGAAGCGGTTAAGTTATTTTCTAACACTTATTTGGCGATGCGAGTGTCTTACTTTAATGAACTAGACAGTTATGCTGAAATTCATGGTTTAGATGCAAAACAAATAATTGATGGTGTAAGTTTAGATCCTCGTATTGGATCTCATTATAATAATCCATCCTTTGGCTATGGCGGCTATTGCTTACCAAAAGATACCAAACAATTATTAGCTAATTATCAAGATGTGCCACAAACGTTAATCAAAGCGATTGTTGATTCAAACTCTACTAGAAAAGATTTTATTGCAGATGCAATTAT
Source organism: Psychrosphaera sp. (assembly GCA_034111705.1). GTDB lineage: Bacteria > Pseudomonadota > Gammaproteobacteria > Enterobacterales > Alteromonadaceae > Psychrosphaera. The sequence goes on along the minus strand of JAWUWS010000091.1, from coordinate 64,095 downwards.
TGCTAGAAATCCTAAAGTTGTGGGTATTCATAGACTGATTATGAAATCAGGTTCTGATAACTTTAGAGCTTCTGCGATTCAAGGAATAATGAAACGGATTAAAGCTAAAGGCATTGAAGTAGTGGTTTATGAGCCTGTTATAGTAGAGTCTGACTTCTTTAATTCAAAAGTGATAAAGAGTCTTGAAGAGTTTAAAAATATGTCAGATGTGATTGTTGCGAACCGTATGGTTGACGAATTAACAGATGTTGCTGATAAAGTGTACACCAGAGATTTATTTGGTGGGGATGCGTAAATAAAGCTACGAGATTCGAGAAAAAGCTACGAGAAGCGAATTTCGAGAGCAGAAGCGAGTTACGAGCTATGAGTTTAACTCGTCACTCGTAGCTCGAGGCTGTAACCTCTAAGCTTCTTTTAAATAAGCTTTAAACGATTCACCCAAAACTGGGTGGCGCTTTGAATATTCAACAAAGGCTTGCATATAACCTAATTTATCACCGCAATCGTGATAACTGCCTTTTAGATGATAAGCGTTAACTGGCTCCCAGTTCATTAGGGTAGCGATTGCATCAGTTAACTGAATTTCATCGCCAGCGCCCACTGGTGTTTTTTCTAAAATATCCCAAATATCTGCAGATAAAACATATCGCCCAACTACGGCTAGATTAGAAGGTGCATCAGTTAAAGATGGTTTTTCTACCATACCTTTCATCACCTTGGACTCGCCACTAGTTAATGAAGCACCATTTAAATCAACGATGCCATATTTGGATACATCATTCTCAGGAACAGCATCAACCATAACTTGGCTAGCTTTACTTTCATTAAATAAACTCACCATTTCAGCAAGGTTATCTGTTGCTAGATTTGAGTCATAGCTATTGATCATGACATCGGGTAACACAACAGCAAAAGGGTGATTACCAATAACAGGTCTTGCACAAGATATCGCGTGGCCTAAACCTTTTGCGGTTCCTTGTCTTACGTGCATGATTGTCACGTCTTTAGGGCATATAGCCTGAACTTCTTCTAATATTTGACGTTTAACACGTTTCTCTAAAATAGACTCAAGTTCAAAGCTTTTGTCAAAGTGATTTTCAATACTGTTCTTAGAAGAATGAGTGACTAATACTATTTCTTTAATACCGGCTGCGATAATTTCATTTACAACGTACTGAATGATAGGCTTATCGGCAATAGGTAACATCTCTTTCGGGATAGCTTTAGATGCAGGTAACATACGAGTACCTAAACCTGCTACAGGAATTACTGCTTTTTGAATCTTTGATTGTTTCATTTATTTTCCAATTTTGTCCGTTTGAAAATAGAGTTCGTTTTTGTTCCGCTGAAGGCAATTCTTCACAACGGTAGGAGGAGGATAGCATGGGGAAGTGCCAGTTACGAGTTACGAGGGAGAGAGGCAGTTACGAGCACCGAGCACCGAGTTACGAGAATCGAGGTAAACTTAAGTGGCTAGTTTACTGTATTCGAGCTCTCTGCTCGCTTACTCTTTTACTCGTCGCTCGAAGCTCGTTTACTCGCGTACTCTGCGCTGTTGTTCTCAACCAGCCCTTTCCACCAACTGTGATGCTGCAAATACCAATTAATGGTTTTCTCTAAACCGTGTTCAAAGTCGATAGAAGGCTTAAAGCCTAATCGTGTTTGTATTTTGCTAGCATCAATCGCATAGCGATTATCGTGCCCAAGACGGTCTTTTACATAAGTGATTAGCTGTTCTGCTTGGTTGTTTTGAGCATAAAGCGCATTAGGGTATTTAGCAGCTAATGACTTATTGCTACTAAATTGTAAGTTCAGTTGTTTACAAATTAACTTTACAATATCAATATTGGTCCATTCATTGTTGCCGCCAATATTATAAACTTCGCCATAGTTGCCTTTAGCAAGAATACTTTCAATTCCTCGGCAATGATCTTCCACCCATAACCAATCTCTTACTTGTTTTCCATCGCCATAAATAGGAATGCTTTTATTATTCAATATATTGGTGATAGTTAAAGGAATTAACTTTTCTGGATAATGAAAAGCACCATAGTTATTAGAGCAGTTTGATATTGTGGTATTTAGACCATAAGTTTCGTGATAAGCACGTACTAAGTGATCTGAAGAGGCTTTACTGGCAGCGTAGGGCGAATTAGGCTGATATTGATTGATTTCCTTAAATGCTGGCTCTGTTGGCGTTAATGAACCATATACTTCGTCTGTTGAGATATGATGAAAGTGATGACTTTTGATATTGTTATTGCCTATCCAATATTGTTTTGCTGCACTTAATAAGTTAAGCGTACCTACAACATTGGTTTGGATAAAAGCATCAGGTGCTGTTATTGACCTATCTACATGAGACTCAGCGGCAAAGTGGACAACAGTGTTAATATTAAACTGGTTAAAAATAGTATTTAATAAGTTGGAGTCACAAATATTACCATGAATGAATTCCGCTTTGTTTTGCTCCAATAAATTGGAGATACTTGATTTGTTACCGGCATAAGTAAGTGCATCAAGAATAACTATTTTGTCATTTGGGTATTGGGCAGACCAATAATTAACAAAATTTGAACCTATAAAACCACAACCACCAGTTATTAAGATATTTCTCATTAGAAGTCACGTTCACTTATTAATTTGAGTAAATATTCACCGTAACCACTTTTTTGTAATGGTTTTGCAATCTCTTCTAACTCTTGAGTGGTGATCCAGCCATGACGCCAGGCAAGTTCCTCTGGACAGTTTATTTTTAATCCTTGTCTTTTATCTATGGTTGCAATGAACTGTGCCGCAGCCAAAAGATCGTCATGGGTTCCGGTATCTAACCATGCAACGCCTCGTCCAAGGTTAATCACATCTAATTTTTCACTTTTTAAGTATTGATTAATAACGTCAGTTATCTCAAATTCACCTCTGGGACTTGGTTTTACATTTTTAGCTAACTCAACCGCATTATGATCAAAAAAGTATATCCCTGGGATTGCAAAGTTAGACTTAGGCTTCTTGGGCTTTTCCTCAATAGAAATAGCTTTGCCTGCTTTATCAAACTCAATCACGCCATAACGCTCAGGATTTGAAACGTGGTAACCAAAAACAGTGCAGCCAGTATTTTGATTTTTAGCTTGTTTTAAAAGTTGCGGTAAGGTTTGTCCATAAAAGACATTATCACCGAGGATTAATGCGACATCAGAACCTGATAAAAATGTTTCACCTATTATTAGTGCTTGGGCAAGACCATCTGGACTCGCTTGGACTTCATACTCAAAACGCAAGCCCCATTGCTCGCCGTCCCCTAATAAAGCTTTAAACCTCGGTAAATCCTCAGGTGTAGAAATAATTAAAATCTCTTTGATACCAGCTTGCATTAAAGTGGCAATTGGGTAATAAATCATAGGTTTGTCATATATCGGCATTAGTTGTTTACTTACCACTTGAGTAAGTGGATACAAACGCATACCTGAACCGCCAGCTAAAACTATACCTTTCAATTTAACCTCTGAGGAATATTTTAATAATATTTATTTGCATACAATATCATGGCCAAGTTTATTTATCCTCGTAACTCGAAGCTAGTTTACTCGTCGCTCGAAGCTATCGCCCTCGCCACTCGTTCGCTCGCGGCTATCAAGCCATTAACCAAACAATATTGAGCTGTGTAGTATGTGATCATTACCCATAAATGGGAGTAGGGGATGTTGATATAAAACTTATTAATGCCGATTAAGGAATCAGAAACTAGAAAACAGATGCCTCCTATAACTAACCACTTGTTGCTTTTTCCACTTAATAAAGTGCCAAACGCCATTGTTAGTAATACAAGCATGTAAATTAACACTGGAATAAATAACGCATTTAAGTTTCCAGCCATTAGGAAAAATACTGCAAATCCAATGATTAGGTAAATCGGTATGTAGATTAGATTTTGCTTTATCTTTACAACAGGCAGGAAACTAACAATGAAAAAAACATGGGCAATGAGAAAGCTGGCTAAGCCAAAAATGAAGAAGTGTTCCCCTTGTAGCGCTAGTAAAATATCGCCACAGGCTGAAAATAACAATGCTGTTAATAGCATAGTTACTGTTTTTCCGTTTGGGTTTGATATTTGATTGTTGGCAAGCTTAGGTAGCGTTGATTTGACAATCACTTCTAGCGATGTGATATAAACCAATACTAAAATGGGCAGTATTTTAATTAACCAGGTAAATGGATAAGGTTCAATAAAGGTAGTTATACAAAAAATACTAGCCAATATTATATATAGCGCAGTTGTTCTGTTACTCATTATATTTAAGCTCTTGGATTTGTATAAACACTGATATTAAATGATTGTGACAGTAACGGTAATGATCTCTTCGTCAGTCGCACCAAATTCATCTTCTACAAATATGGTAATTTCGCCAGTAAATTCAACGGACAAATCAACAGATGAAACGGTTAATGTGCCATTGCTATAGTCAACAGTGAGCTTTGTTTCATCGAAGGTAAATACAGGTTCAAGAGATGACTCGTCAAAATCAGTAACGCTAATAACAACCGATGTAGTTTCTTGTTCAATAAACTGAATGTCGGTTTCTTCGGGGGTAATTACAGGCGCTGAGTTTTTATAGATATTTACATCAATAACATGCTCGCGGCGACTACCAAAAATATCCTCTAACCAGAATGTCACTTCAGTCGTTAATGCCTCATCAGGCGCTGAGGCGGTAAGGGTTAAAGCCGAATCGGTTATTGTGGCTACAACGTCATCTTCAACATAGTAAATACCAAATTCAAAGTCGTGCATTTCAAAATCATAGTTTGTAAATTCTTCTGTAGTGGTTTTAGTTTCCAATAAATCAATTGAACTCGGTAAGTCCGTAAATGGCGCTGTATTTGGATTGCCGCCAAGAAACTCAGAATAATTATCAGGGGTATATAAGTGATATGTTAATTTTGAGTCAAAATTCCCATCACTAGCGGTAATAGTAATTTGCTCATATTGCAAATCTGACACATCATCGGCAATTACATAAACATAAGGAGGGTTGATTCTAAATGTATAATCACCATCAGATGCCGATGCTGAAATAGTAACCTCATCACCATCAGAGTCTGAATAAGCAAATGCAAGCTCGGCAATAATGTCAGTTTCAGTTCCATCCATTTTTTGGATTAAACTGACCGCAACGTTTTCTTCAATATAAATATTGGGTCTGGTATTTTCTGTATTTTCAGCTAGTTCAGTAGACGATACGGTTTCTACTAAGTTAAATATGTATTGAGTTGTGTTATGTGCGTCACTAACTTCTAACAGTAATTCATTGTCCGTGCTGTCAATATCGTCAATGGTATAAATAGTTAAATTAAAACCAGATGAGTCTTTGTTGATGTGGGTAGCAATATAACTTGGTGCCGACAAAATACGATAAGCAATACGATCGCTATCTTCATCATAAACATCAAAAGCTTTATTCATGGTTGAAGATGATCTAATAGTAATGTCCGAGTCTAATAGAGCAATGAGAGGACTGTCTTCCGTAATTAAGTCTCTATTTTTATTAAAATAAATAACATACATTTGGGCGTGGAATATAACGCCGTTAACATTTATAACTGCGATGATTTCGCCATAAGTGTCTTCATTTCCATCTTGTGCCGTTAAGGTAATAGACGTTTGATCATCAGACAAACTGCCTTCTACGTTGTAGATATTAAAGTAAAAGGTTTCGGTAATACTGTCATCTAGTTGATAATTTCGTTTTATGTCGAATGTAACACTTTCATGTTCAAAAATAGTGAGGTAATCCGATGGAAAGAGTATGGAGTAGGTGTTGGTATCTTCCTCTTCAGGCTCTGTAGTTACTGAATTATCGTCTTCTAAGCTTTCAACGACGGTAAAGTTAACTTCATACGTTGTTGACATGGTTTCACTGGAAAACATTAAAATGAAGGATTCATCACCTGCGGTTTCACCAGCTGTATAGGTAAAAAGACTAAGGTCGTCGCTTATGTTTAGCTCGCCTAATACAGGTTCTTCTTCTAATTCTAAACTAACAACAAAATCACTGTCCTTAGTGATAGATAAAGAAAACTCAAATGACTCGCCAACGGTAACTTCAGTAGTTATTGAGCCAAAGTTTAAAGAAAAACTCTGTTCAACAACGTCTTCATCATCACTAGAGCAAGATGATAATAATGAACAGATCACTAGTATGATTTGGACGGTATATAAATTAACTTTAAACATAGAATAATAACAACTGATAGAGAGGTTTAAAGGTCTGCTTATTGTTGTAATAGGTTAATGAAATCACAACAATAGCGCTAATAAGAGGTTATCGGCTTATAATTCGATTGCTTTAAGCGTATTAGTTCAGAGAGCTTATTGAGTTTCTCTTATAAACTAATTCTTAATTTTAAAACTCAGAGCCTAAAATTCTTAATTATTAAATTCAGATAGTTTGTATTAGAGTTGCCGTTTGTAATAACTTGCTTTGTAATCATTAAGTAAGATATCTAGTTGTTCTAATGTCATATCATCTGTGTCTAATTCGAAATGACTTAACACTAACCTAGATAACTCAAGACTTGCTTCTATATTTTCCGATACGGCATTAGTGGCTCCAAGTTCCATTAATTGGTAACAAGAGTCACCATCATGACCGCGGGCATAAATTGTTAAACTAGGTACTTGTTTATGAATACTTTCCACTAACGTTTTTGCGGTTTCAGATTCATTCACAGTGACTATCATGTATTTAGCATGTTTAATACCTGCTGATTTTAATACAACAGGCTTAGTGACATCACCAAAGTAAATCGGTACACCCAATTTTCGATAGTGAGCTACTGTAGCCGCGTTTTCATCAATAGCAATAAAAGGCTGGTTGGCAATAGTAAGTATGTCACCAATGGCTCTGCCGACACGACCGTAACCTGCGATCACTATTCCTATATTATCTGGTAGTTCAGTTGTACTAACTGCAACTTTACTGCTTTTGTTAAATCGATTAGCTAGATAACCTAGAACTGGCGTTACCAACATACTAATTAACACCACGAGCAGTAAAATATCAAAAGTGTGGGTATCGAATATTTTTGCTTTTTCAGCTAAAGCAAAAAGCACTAGGGCAAACTCACCACTTTGTGCCAAAATTAATGAAACGGCCAAGCCACGTTTAGACTCTAAATTAAACATTTTTGACAGCGGATATAAGATAGCGATTTTGATAGTAAGTAGGCTTATTACTAATGCGGCAACCAACATTGGATGTTCAACCAGTTTGTTTAAATTTAATAACATGCCCATAGACATAAAAAACAAACCTAATAATAAACCTCTAAATGGTTGGATTTCAGCTCTGATCTGGTGACGATAAGCTGAGTCAGAAATTAACATGCCAGCTAAAAATGCCCCCATTGCCATAGATAAACCAGCAAGTTCAGCAAGATAAGCGGTTCCAATAACTATTAATACTGCTGAAGCTGTAAACACTTCAGAATTTGCCGATGCAGCGACTTTATGTAGGATTGGGTTAAGTAGATATCTACCAACAAAAATAACGGCAACTAAAATTGATATAGAACGAAGAAATGCCAAGCCAAGGTGGATGTCAGATGTTCCCTGTGATGATAATAAGGGGATTAACGCTAGTAAGGGGACAACGGCTAAATCTTGCAACAACAAAATAGCAACGCTGGTACGGCCATATTCAGTATTTAGTGATTTTTGGTCGGCTAATAATTGCAGAACAAAAGCGGTAGAAGAAAGTGCTAACGCTGGGCCTATAATGATAGATGCAGGCAATGACAGTGCAAAACCATAATAACAAAGAGCAGTTATTAGTGTGCCTGATAACAAAACTTGTAGGCTACCAAAGCCAAAAACAAGGCGTTTAATTTGCCAAAGAAATGATGGTTTTAATTCCATGCCAATAACAAATAATAGTAACACAACACCAAATTCAGAAATATGCGTTATATGCTCAACATTATGAATTAAACCAAGCCCAAACGGACCGGCTAGGACACCAGCAATTAAAAAACCAGGTACAGCACCTAATTTTAACGCCTGACAAATCGGTACGGCAATAACAGCTGCTGTGAGTAAGAAGATGATTTCTAATAAAAAGTCAGACTGCAAAATAGTACCTATGGATAAATGTTTGTATTAGTGAGAATTGTAGATCAGATGATAGATTTTTCATTGATATATAACAACAAGTGATTGCTTTTAATGAATGATCTTGAAAGAAGGCGATATAATACTTAATCAAATTGGTATAAGTAAAAGCGGAAGTTTTTATTAAACGTAGGGCTTTTATTAGGAACTTTTAGAGAACGATGGACTTTGAACATAATAGCCGCGTGAGCTAGAGAGAGTGGCTAAGTAAGTCAATTCCCCTAACCTACGTAGTAGATTCGGGGAATTAGAATCGGAGGCGCTATTTAAGGCGCTTTATTTAGCGGCTGTTGTCCTACGGTTTCCAACAGAGTTTGAGCCTCGAGAATTCGAGTTGCGAGAGTCTGAGCTGTTAGAACCCGAGTTGTTAGAACCAGAGCTACGAGAATTTGAGTTTCTAGGGCCTGATCTTCTAGAGTCATTACGACTGTTAGAGTTGCGGCTGTTAGAACGGTTATTTGACGGCTCAGAAGAAGAATTGCTTGAATTAGCTCTTTTTGGCTTTTTCGATTTTGGCGCTCTAATTTCTCTTGAGGCTGGTAAAGCAACACTTGGCGCAAATTCATCATCACCAACACGTTTAATGTGTTGTTGAATTAATTGTTCAATATCATTTAGGTTTTTACTTTCATCAATACAAACGAGTGATACTGCTTTACCGTTAGCACCAGCTCGGCCAGTGCGACCAATACGGTGAACATAATCTTCAGCTACTTGTGGTAAGTCGAAGTTCACAACTTGTGGTAACTGGTCAATATCAATACCACGAGCTGCAATATCGGTAGCAACAAGTACTCTAACTGACTTGTCTTTAAATCCAGCTAAAGCTTTAGTTCTGGCACCTTGGCTTTTATTGCCATGAATTGCGGCAGCACTAATCTTGTTACTTTCAAGTGTTTTGGTTAAACGGTTAGCACCATGTTTGGTTCTTGAGAAAACTAATACTTGTTGCCAATCATTTTCTTTAATAAGTTTAATTAATAGTTTAGATTTTTTGCTTTGATCAACCGGGATTATCCATTGCTCTACAGTTTTAGCGGTTTCATTTCTAGGTGTTACTGAAATCTCTACAGGGTCATTGATCAGCCCTTTAGCTAAATGACGAATGTCGTCAGAGAAAGTCGCCGAGAACATCAAGTTTTGACGTTTTGCTGGAAGCACTTTTAAGATACGTTTGATGTCATGAATGAAACCCATATCTAACATGCGGTCAGCTTCATCTAGTATAAGTACTTCTAAGTCATTAAATTTAATTGCGTTTTGATTGAATAAGTCAATCAAGCGGCCAGGTGTTGCTACTAAAATATCAACGCCTTTTCTTAGCGCCATAAGTTGAGGGTTTATTTTTACACCACCAAAAACAACATGTGAGCGTAGTGGTAAGTCTTTACCATACGTTTCAACACTTTCTGCAACTTGTGCTGCTAACTCACGTGTTGGTGTTAATACTAATGCTCTAACGTGGTTTGATTTAGCTTTTTCACCCTGAGCTAATAAATGCAATAGTGGTAAAGTGAAGCCTGCTGTTTTACCTGTGCCCGTTTGAGCTGCAGCCATAACGTCTTTGCCACTTAATACCGCAGGGATCGCTTGCTGCTGAATAGGTGTTGGTGTGTCGTAACCCTTTTCATTAACCGCTGTTAAGATTTTTGGATTTAGACCTAATTCAGAAAAAAGCATATATTCTCACTATTATAATTAATTTTGACAGGGGGCCAAAGGCGGTGAAAGGTACAGCAATAAAGCGATAAAGGCAATCTTTCAATACGAGATTAGTGCTGAATTGAGTAAAAACAGGGCAACCCCTATAAAGCATAAATTAACCTCAGGACAAACTGTAAAAAAGCAAAGACAATTAATTTCTTATCAATTAGAGTGACGAATATGTTGTTGATATTCTTAGGGTAGGTACATGGCTTGGTTTGTTTATATATTACGTTGCGCGGATGATACTTTATATACAGGGATCACAACGGACAAAGAGCGACGATTAACTCAACATAATAAAGGTACGGCTGCTAAATATACGCGTGTTCGTACACCAGTTGAAATGATTTACAGTGAAAACTCAGATGATAGAAGTAGTGCCACCAAACGAGAAATTGCGATTAAAAAATTGCCTAGAAAACAAAAGCTAGATTTAATTAAGCTTTCTTCCCATGGTTAAACTTTGCTAATGACTCGTTTGAAATACAGCTGTTCAACTAATAAATTAGCAGTTACTTGCAGAATAATTCCTATGTTAGACTGCTATGTCTTTTGGAATTTTAGGTCTTTGTTTTTGCCTCGGTGTATATTTAATGTTTAATCTACGAACTTTAGTAATTGTGATCCTTTGTCTGTCAGGACTGATGTTGGCGTATAACAGCCAAGCTAATGATAAAAACAAAGCCAATGGGAAAAAGAAAGTTCAAGTCAGTTCATTACAAACGCAAGAACAAGACACTTTATTAATGCCGTCTCTAGTACCAAACTTTTCAGATTTTTCTGAATTGCTTGATTACAAAAGTAAATGGATATCGAGTGCTCCAAATGATGTATTAACGGCGTTTAATCAATACTACTCTCAGCTTCAGCCAATAGATTCAGGTACACAGGAATACACCCAAGACCGTGTTGAATATTCATTAGCCTTAGTAGAGGTTTATGTAATACTTGCCGATTACCCTGCCGCTTTTGCTGAGTTAGATATAATAAATAATATCGATGAATTAAGTATAGAAAATAAAATCCAAACTTTAGAGAAGAAAGCTCAGGTACTAGCGTTACAAAGTGACTTCTTTAATAGCATTAATGTCTTGACTCAAGCACATCAGTTAGCCGTTACTAATAAACTTGATCGGCAATCAATATTAACGGCATTATTGATCTCACAAAGTTACATTACGTTAGATGAGCAAGAAAAAACACATTATTGGCATCAGCAAGTGATGAGTTTATTAGACCAATACGATGATTTCGGGTTATTAATTGAAGCTTCTATTTTGTTAGCTAAGCAGCAGGAAAATATATCTGAGCATTTAAATGCGACTAAAACCTTAGTTAAAGTCATTGATTTAGTGTCAGAACAAAATTATGACAATGTTGAAACTAGCTTACGCATCCAACTTAGTCATAACTTTCTGCAAGCTAAGCAATATATAAATGCTGAGCAAGAATTAGAAAAGTCTTATAACTTAGCGCTGAAATCGAGAAATCAACAACAGCAAGTTATGTCAGTGGTTAATTTAATTAACACTTATGTAGAACAAAGTAAGTTTGATGATGCCAATTCATTATTAAAGGGTGTACAGCGTCTAGAGCGTTTTTTAACAACAACGCCAGATAAGCGTAGTTTTAAATTAGCGAAAGCTCAGGTATTAGCGGGCTTTTCTAAATACTCGCAAGCCTTAACTATATTAAATAGTATTGATAGTAGCGATGTTTTAGATGCAAGTGAGAAACAAACATTAGACATTAACTTGTTAGAGAAAAAGTCAAAGTGGTTAGCATTAACAGATCAAAAATATCGTAGTGTTGATGCGTTTCAACAATTATTAAAAAGTAAACTTGCTGAGCAACAAAACAACTCAAGTAATAAGTTAGACTTTGTAATGGCTAATTATCGTTATGATGTTGAAAAAATAAAACAACAAGGGCTTGATGATAAAACCCTCAACTCAGAACTATTAAAACAGAATCAAGAATACTTAGATACATTATCTAATATTAAAGTGTGGTTGTTTTTAACTTTTGTTCTGTTTATTGTCGTAGCTTATTTTCTTTATAAACGTTTACAACCTAAACAAGCAGAATCACAGTTCTTAGATCCAATTACAGGCGCTCATAACCATAGTTACTTTGTTAAACATGTTAATTTACTAATGAAAAATAACATGCCATTTAGTTTAGTCATGTTTGATGTAGACAATATGCGTAAGATAAATAAAAAGCTGGGGCATGAGTTAGCTGATAGATTATTGACCCAAATTGTTGAGCGGTTAGAAGTGCGTTTAGGTAGTAATAAGTTGTTGGTTAGGCTATCTGCTGACCAATTTATCGTCATTGCGAAAAATTTTAGCTTAAATCAAGCATTTGCACTGGCGGAAATCTTACGAAAAGAGTTAAATAGTAATAAGTTTCATGTAGACAATTTAAGCATTCATTTATCGGCTTCTTTTGGAGTGATCTGTCATTATGAAGATATGACCATAGATTCTATGAAAGATGACGTAAAAAAAGTGCTAGATAAGGCAAAATCTAAAGGCGGGAACATTACGCAAGTTGTTGGGTTTTGTTAATAACAATTAGAAATGAAAAGGTTTAGGCAATGACAGAGGCAACTACGACCATAAGTAGTGACGGTATAGAACAGCTGCCATTAAGGAAGTTCACGGAAGAGGCGTATTTAAATTACTCCATGTACGTGATCATGGACAGAGCATTACCTCATATTGGTGATGGGTTAAAACCTGTTCAACGTCGTATTATTTATGCGATGTCAGAACTTGGTTTATCGTCAAACGCTAAGTATAAAAAGTCAGCTCGTACCGTTGGTGACGTGTTAGGTAAATATCACCCACATGGTGATAGTGCTTGTTATGAAGCGATGGTGTTGATGGCTCAACCTTTCTCTTATCGTTATCCGCTAGTTGAGGGTCAAGGTAACTGGGGGGCCGCGGATGATCCTAAGTCGTTTGCCGCCATGCGTTATACCGAAGCTCGCTTATCTAAATTTAGTGAATTGTTGTTATCTGAAATTAATCAAGGAACCAGTGACTGGGTGCCAAACTTTGATGGCACAATGGATGAACCTAAAATCCTACCAGCTCGTTTACCTCATATATTATTAAATGGCATCACAGGTATTGCTGTCGGTATGGCAACGGATGTACCGCCTCATAATACAAGAGAAGTAGCAGAAGCGTGTATCCATTTATTAAAAGATCCCAATGCCTCTCTAGAAGATTTAATGGGGTATGTAAAAGGTCCAGACTATCCTACTGAAGCTGAAATTATTACGCCATCAGCAGATATTGCTAAAATTTATGAAACCGGTAAAGGCAGCATCAAAATGCGTGCTACTTACGTGGAAGAAAATGGCGATATTATTATTACAGCTTTACCGCATCAGGTTTCCGGCGGTAAAGTATTGGAACAAATAGCAGCACAAATGACGTCGAAAAAGTTACCTATGGTAACGGATTTACGTGATGAGTCGGATCATGAAAATCCAACTCGTATTGTTATTGTTCCACGCTCTAATCGTGTTGATATTGCGCCAGTTATGCAGCATTTATTTGCGTCAACGGATTTAGAGAAAAACTATCGTGTTAATTTAAACATGTTAGGTTTAGATGGTTTACCAAAAGTTAAAGGGTTAAAAACTATTTTATCTGAATGGTTGGAATATCGTCGTGATGTCGTTACTCGTCGTTTAAATTACCGTTTAGAAAAAGTGTTATCACGTTTACATATTTTAGCTGGTTTATTGGTCGCTTTTTTAAACATTGATGAAGTGATTGAAATCATTCGTGCCAATGACAAGCCAAAACCGGTATTAATGGAACGCTTTGGTATTACTGAAACCCAAGCTGAATCTATATTAGAGTTAAAATTACGTCAGTTAGCTAAGTTAGAAGAAATGAAAATTCGTGGCGAGCAAGACGAATTAGAAAAAGAGCGTGAACAGTTAGAAAGCTTGTTAGGTTCACGTGTAAAAATGAATAACTTGTTGAAAAAAGAAATTACAGCGGACGCTGAAAAATATGGTGACGATAGACGTTCTCCATTAGTAGTAAGAAACGAAGCAAAAGCGATATCAGCCAAAGATTTAGTACCAAGCGAATCAGTTACCGTTGTTATCTCTGATAATGGATGGGCTCGTTGTGCTAAAGGTCATGATGTTGATGTTCTTAATTTAAGTTATAAAGCCGGTGACGGTTATAAATCTTCCGCCAAAGGTAAGAGTAATCAACCTGTTGTATTTATTGATTCTTCAGGTCGTAGCTTTAGTACTGACGCTCATTTGTTACCGTCGGCTAGAAGCCAAGGAGAGCCGTTAACTGGTCGCTTTAGCATAGTAGCGGGGGAAACATTAGAACATACGATTATGGCACCAGAGACTCAAAAGTATTTGATTGCATCTGATGCCGGTTATGGCTTTATTTGTACGTTTGCTGACATGTTAACGCGTCAAAAAGCGGGTAAAGCGTTGGTGAAATTACCTACGGGGTCAAAATTAGCCGAGCCACAAAAAGTAGTAAATATTGATACAGATTTGTGTCTAGCTATTACAAATGAAGGGCGAATGTTAGTGTTCCCATTAAAAGATTTACCTATGTTGTCTAAAGGTAAAGGGAATAAGATCATTAATGTTCCGTCGGCTCGCGCAGCAAGTCGTGAAGAGTATGTGACTCAAATAATAGTTGTACCAGAGAATGGTATGGCGGTGTTACACGCAGGTAAGCGTAAGTTGACCTTAACGCAGAAAGATTTAGAGCATTATCAAGGAGACCGAGGTCGCCGTGGTAGTAAATTGCCTAGAGGTCTACAGCGTGTTGATTTGGTTGATATTGAGTTTAAGAACTCAGCAGATAAGCCTGAAGATATAGTTACTGAACCAGATGAATTGTCGGGTGAATAGCTTTATTCTTTAATTAAGTTAACCTTGAATTAAAGCTCTTATTTTTTAATAAGAGCTTTTTTGTTATGAGTTGAAAATTTAAATGTTACTGGGGGGCGTGATTTTGTTACAATGCGGCCTCAAATATTAGGGAGTTTTATTTTGTGTTGGCAATAATTAGATTATTTTTAATGGCGGTGTTTTTTGTATTGTCGTCTGTATTTTTGTTGAGTTACTGCATTGTTCGACCATTTCGTCGTAATAATGTAAAAGTAGTTGCGAATACGTATGGTTGGTTTTGTCAGTTCTTAGGTTTAAAGTTTGAGGTCAGAGGCCTTGAAAATGTAAAAGATCATCCGGTTGTTTACATCGGAAATCACCAAAATACGTATGATATATTTACCGTTTCTAATGCAGTTCGTCCAAATACGGTTAGTGTAGGTAAAAAAAGTCTGAAATGGGCTCCATTTTTTGGTCAAGTTTATTGGTTATCCGGGAATATTTTGATTGACCGGGGTAATCGTACTAAAGCTCACGGTACTATTGGACAGGCGGCAAGTAAGATAAAAGATAAGAAAATTTCAGTTTGGTTATTCCCAGAAGGAACTCGTTCAAAAGGGCGGGGTTTATTAAAGTTTAAGTTAGGAGCATTTTATACCGCTCATATGGCGGGAGTTCCTGTTGTTCCTGTCGTGATCAGTACAACGCATAATCAAATTCAACTAAATCGTTGGAATAATGGTAAGTATATTATTGAGTATTTACCTGAAATGACGGTTGAAAGTGACGAAAAAACAGCAGTCAGAGAATCGGCCGATGCTGCTCATGAACTGATGAAAAATAAATTAGCAGAGTTAGATAACGAATTAACTCAGATTAATCCGTCAAATAAAAAATAACGCACAAGCGATGTGGGAAAGAATATGAGTAATGAATCAATAGATTGGCAAGAGTTTACTAATGACATTGTTGAGCAGTTATTAGAAGATGGTTCGAATGAAGAAGCTATGTATGGTATTGAGCATCATTTTGTTGCCACTAGCGCGGAAGAAGCTGATCTTGCAATGCAAAAAGGCTTTTTAAATGGTTGGGATATCTCTGAATTAGAACAGATGGAAGAAGAAGACGGTCAAATTGTATTTTGTTTTGACGTAGAGACTGAATGCCCACTAGATGAAGATATTATTCACGAAGAAGTAGCCAGTATGCTTGAGTTTGCTAGTAGCAATAAACTCGAATACGAAGGCTGGGGCACTCACTTTGAAGAATAAACTTCTATAAGGTTATTTGATAACAATAAAAATGGCGGATACTCTTATCCGCCATTTTTATTGTCTTTAGCTTACTTACATTAGCTTATCCAATTAAATCGAGTGGCCAAGTAGATAATGATTTTTCAAATTTTGTTTTTACAAAATAAACAAAGTCAGTGTTAGTTAAAGGCTCGCTAAAATAAAATCCCTGAATTAATCCGCAATTGAAGGTGTGCAATATTTTCAATTGCTCAATACTTTCTATACCTTCAGCAACCACTTTTAAGTTCATAGACTCTGCTAATGCCATTATAGCTTTGACGATTGCCTCATCATTTTCATTATCGGCAATATCTTCAATAAATGAACGATCTATCTTTAATGTATCAATTGGAAATTTCTTTAAATAACTGAGGGAAGAGTAACCAGTGCCAAAATCATCTACCGCTATAGTTACCCCCATGTCTTTTAAGTTTTGCAGACGAATTATATTGTCTTCTACGTCTGACATAATTGCACTTTCTGTCAGTTCTAGCTCTAATAATTCTGGAGGTAATTGTGAGTCAGAAAGTGCTAGTTTTACTTTGCTAATTAAATCCGATTGTTTAAATTGAACACTGGAAACGTTAACTGAAATTCGACATGTCATTCCATCATCTAACCAACGTTTAGCTTGTAGGCAAGCCTCACGTAATATCCACTCACCCAATTCAATAATTAACCCTGACTCTTCCGCTAGCGGAATGAATTCTAACGGTGAA
Source organism: Psychrosphaera sp. (assembly GCA_034111705.1). Taxonomy (GTDB): domain Bacteria; phylum Pseudomonadota; class Gammaproteobacteria; order Enterobacterales; family Alteromonadaceae; genus Psychrosphaera. Next base: position 47,310 of record JAWUWS010000091.1, on the reverse strand, counting down.
ACAATTCCTAATTCTGGATGGCGCCACCTTACTAAGGCTTCTGCTTTATTAACGCAGTTTTTCGTTAAGTCAATTTGAGGTTGGAATTGTAATTCAAATTCTTGTTTTTCTATGCCAGTTCTAAGATATTCTTCTAACTTTAGCCTTTCTAAACTTCTTTCGTTTAATGAGTTCGAGTAAAAAGTATAAGTTCGTCTTCCTGCTTCTTTCGCTTTATACATTGCAATGTCAGCATGTTTCATTAATTGATTTGCAAATTGACCATTGTCTGGATATATAGCAATACCAATACTTGGTGTGAGCATAACTTCATAGTTATCTATTTTTATTGGTTTAGAAATAATATCTATTATTCTTTTAGTGACAATTGCAATATCATCTAGGCTTTCAACTTTATTTAAAAACAGTGCAAATTCATCCCCACCTAAACGGGCTATCTTACTCTCTGGTCTCAATGGTTTTGGGCACCGGGCAATCATGTCAGGGGTGCGTATACATAGGTTTAAACGCTGCGCAACTTCTTGTAATAAAAGATCACCGTACTCATGTCCCAATGTGTCATTTATACGTTTAAATCTGTCTAAGTCGATAAATAGAACCGCAGCTTGATAGTTTTGTTGTTTAGCGAATATTAAAAATTGCTCTAGGCTTTCATAAAAGCTTTGGCGATTTGGTAAACCGGTAAGTGAGTCGTAATATGCTAATCGGTGTAAACGTTGCTCATGCGCTAATTGATGTAGTAATGCTTCTTTTTTTCTCTTTAGTAATAAATAAATCACACTAATAAAAGCCAACATATAGATCAAATATGCATACCAAGTACGCCAAAAAGGAGGAAGTACTTCAATAGGAATGATAATTTCATCACTCCACAGATTATCGTTGTTACTGCCTCTCACTCTCAAGGTGTAATGCCCATCATCAAGGTAAGAAAAGGATACTTTGTTACTAGTATCTAAGTTTATCCAGGCATCACCCAAACCTTCCATTTTATATTGATATTGATTGTTTTCTGGCTTGGTAAAGTCTAGTACTGCAAACTCAAAATCAATAATAGTTTGATTGTAATTAAGTGCTAATACTCCATCTTTACGAAATTGTTTGTAGATAGGCTTGACGATACTTAACTGGCTATATTTAGTGAGTCTTAATGCTGGCTTATGCTTATTAATAGGCACATTCTCTGGCTTAAACGTATTAAAGCCGTTAGAACCTCCAAAATACATTCTGCCAGTGTTATCTTTGTAAAAAGCGCTACTGTTAAAGTCACTACCTTGTAACCCGTGAGCAGTGTTAAAGTTAATGACGTTGAATGTTTTGCTATCTACTCGAGATAACCCTTTTGCATGACTAACCCAAATAAAACCTTTGTCATCTTGCAGTAAACCATAAGTAAAGTTACTGGCTAAGCCATGTTGAATGCCAATATGCTTAAAAATAGGCTTACCTTGCTCTAACTGCTTTTTATTCAACCGAGCAATTCCGGCGTCTTTGGTAGCAACCCAAATATAATCTTTAGTATTTAACACTGACAATATATCGTCACTTAATAATTGCCCAGGTTCATTAGTGGTAGATAAAAACTGTGTGATCTCTTGATTAGTGAGATTGTATTTTATTAATCCACCGTCTCGGGTGGCTAACCAAATGTTACTTTTTTCATCCTCGACTATATCAACAATATATATACTAGAAGGTGAATTTTTGACTGAGGAGTGTAACTTTATTAATGAGAAAATATTGGTTTCTTTGTTAAATAAGTTTAATCCACCGCCATAAGTCGCTATTGCTAACTTGCCATTTGAAAGGCTTAATATTTTACTAATAGCGTTGTCGCTGATCGATTCTGGATTGCTTTTATCATGTGTATAGATGGTAAGCTCAGAGGAGTCTTTTTCTTTAAAGTATAAACCGTTACGCAACGTTCCTATCCATAAGTTGTCCTTATCATCAACTAACAGGCTCATTACGTTATCTTCCTGTAATGTGTCAGTGCGTTGGGAATTAGCTCTTATAGTAAAAATTTCATTATTTTTATTTGACAGGATATTAACTCCGCCGTTCCAAGTGCCTAGATATAAGTTATGCGAGCTATCAGTAGCAAAGGCCATGACCGAATTACTTGAGAGTTTTTTATATTTCCCGTTTTTATTTATATGGGGAAAATAATTTAATGAAGCATTCCAGCGGCTTACACCTGACTGTGTGCCAACCCAAATTACACCGCCGCTATCTTGCATTAATTTTGAGGTTCTATTGCTGATAAGACTCGTAGGTCGTGAACTTTGATGTAATGTTCGATTAAATGTTTTGCCGTCTGGATTTAGTTTACATAAACCATTTTCAGTAGCAAACCACATATTGCCATTCTTATCCTGCATAATATCATTGACGTAATTAGCACAAAAACTAGAGTCGTTGTAAGGGGAATATTGGAAGTGCTGTACTACTTCTAACGCTTGATTTAATACAAACACACCTGAATCTTCGGTTCCAACCCAAACTAGGTTATTACTATCAACAAATAATGTTCTTAACATATTACTCGGAATTGATTTTTGTGTGTTTAATGTTAATTGTTGAAAATTATTACTTGAAACTCGTTTAAGCTTAAGACCGGACTTTGGTGAGGCTATCCATAAGTTACCAGTTTTGTCATAGACTAAATCCGAAAGAGGATTGGATACACTTATTTTTTCATTCAAATGGGTTTTGAAAGTCGCACTATGGATATCAAATTCAGTATATCCAGAGAACTGACTGGCAAATAATATATTACCATTAGGGGCTTCAGTTATAGATAGATAGCTAGAACCATCAATACCATTAACTTTATTATTTGAATTAAAATTCTTAAAACCATCCACCTCTGGAAGATAGAGATGAAGACCTCCATCGCTGGCTACCCATAAACGACCTTCAGAGTCGATAAATAAATCCCATATCCAATTGTTACTTAAACTGGAATCAACACCTGGCGAATTAGAGTAAATCTTATAATGCTTTCCATCATAACGAGTTAATCCATCTTGGGTAGCAATCCAAACAAACCCCATTGGATCTTGAACAATGGCATTTACTGTGGGGTGCGGCAATCCTTGCTCGGCAGTGATTTGACTAAAATAAATCGTATTGTTAGCTTCATCTAACCATGAATCGGAAAGAGCATAGGGTGAATGTATAAGGAATAAAAGTGGGGCAGAAATATATTTTATTAGAGGCTTAATATAAGAATTATACAACAACATTAGATAACCACTTTTTTGTTTTTGTTTTGGGGCCAAATACAATGTAAGTTTATAACATAACAGTAATTAAGTGTCACTGTATGATAGGGGTATTTAAGTGGAGTATGGCCTCTTTGATTAAAAACTATCCATAAAAAAAGCTCTTATGAGAAGAGCTTCGTACTATCAGTAATATAGAGCTTTAATATTAGGCGAATTGAACAGTGCCTTGTTTGGTACGAACCGGCCAAACAAACCCTGCTACTTGAGCAGTACCTTGTTTGGTACGAACTGGCCATACAAATCCAGCCACTTGAGCAGTACCTTGTTTAGTACGAACTGGCCATACAAAGCCTGCAGTCTCAACAGTATCAAGTGTTTCAGAAATACGCACTAGCGGGTTAATTGCCGTTAACTCAACAGCTTCAACTTTTGTTAATGAAACCGATATTGCGTTAATAGCAGAAAATTCATGAATTACTTCGCCACCTATTTGTTCAACCAGTTTTGTCATGGTTGCTTTACTTGCGCCTTGCAATATATAACCAACTTCATTTGATGTTGATGCATAAATATTAGAGACCGCAAATAGCGTAAATACACTGACGGTTGATACTAAAAGCATTTTCTTTGTTCTGTTTAATATTTTGTTAAGCATTTTACTGTTCCATTTTTATTATTATTGGTGAACGTATTTGAAAGCAAAATTAATACCAATAATTGGAACAAGGTGAGTTTTAAAGCATTTTGTGACTTTATGCTCTACAAGCATTTAAAAATAATGGGATAGGCGTTTTATCAATCCAGCGGTAGCTAGATATGTCATTTTATAGACATTAGCTTCTTTATGATGTGGCAGTAAATTGCCGTAATTAGATATTTGTATGGGGATTGATTGCCGAGCAGTGTATTGAGGTTTTTCCAATATCTAAATCTAAATCTAAGTGTTGACGTAAATATGACTTTCATAATGAGGATTTAGCTATTAGCTGGGAGAGTCTAAAAGAGTAGGTATCACATGATAATACCTACATACATCTTAAAATTTAAATCGTTTTAAGCTTAAAAACACGTATTGATAAGATTGAAATAATACCAAGCGTATAACAACTAAATATGAATACCATCCATTGAGGCATAGAATAACCAAACAATGACCAGCCAATATCACCACAAGCGCCTCTAGGCTCAAAAAGAGCAGGGACTAGAGTATGAAGTTGTAGCCAATCTGGAAAGTTCGGATATACATCACAAGTTAATGCCAGTAAAAAGTTATCAGGGTTTTGCATTGCAACGTGTTCTAAGGCAATTAATAACCCCCATACACAAGCGATTAATAACCCAGTGACACTAATTAAACGTGCAAATATATTGTGTGGCATAGATAACGCTGGAAGTGCACTTAGTAGTATCCCAAATACAGCGACACGCTGGTAGATACACATAATACAAGGCTCTAATCCCATCCCATATTGAAAATACAAAGCAATAGATTCTAATAAAAGGGCCGTGGTTGACACGATAAGCCAAGGCCAGCGTGATGCTGGCCAAGTCGATATTGTTGATAAACTAAACACTATTATCTAGTGCCCAGTTATATTGGATTGGCCAATAGTTGCATGATGCTCAATTAAGTGATGATCATACATATACTGAGTTAAATCCTCTAGGCCATAATAAGTAGCCAACAGACCCACTATTGAAAGTACAACGGTATACGGTAAAGCCATATAAACCATTTTTCCGTACGAGAGTCTAATTAACGGTGCTAACGCAGATGTTAACAAGAATAAAAATGCAGCTTGTCCATTTGGCGTTGCAACACTTGGTAAGTTTGTACCAGTGTTAATTGCTACTGCTAATAGGTCAAATTCATCACGAGTAATAATACCGCGTTGAAGTGCAGCTGCGACTTCATTAATGTAAACCGTACCAACAAACACATTGTCACTAACCATGGAGAGTAGGCCATTAGCAATGAAGAACATAACTAACTGCATCTTACCTTCAAAGGTTAATACCCATTGAATTACAGGAGCAAACAAGCCTTGATCTATAATTACCGCAACAATGGCAAAGAATACACAAAGTAGAGCAGTGAAAGGCAGAGCCTCTTCAAAGGCTTTACCTATTGAATGTTCGTCGGTAATACCGGCTATAGATGTTGCTAAAATGATCACAGATAAACCGATTAAACCAACAGCCGCTAAATGAAGCGCTAAACCAATAACTAGCCAAACTGCAATACCACCTTGCGCCCATAATTTTACTTTTTCACGCTTCGTACGGTTTTTGTCCTGTTCTTCATCGTAATTAACTAAAATATTACGTACAGAATCCGGTAATTCAGCGCCGTAGCTAAATAGTTTAAATTTCTCTAGTAACATGGTTGTTAATAAACCAAAAATTAATACTGGAATCGTTACAGGAGCCATACGTAAGGCAAACTCAATGAAGCTCCAACCTGCACGTTCAGCAATTACTAAGTTTTGAGGTTCACCAACAAGAGTACAAACGCCACCTAATGCAGTACCAACACCAGCATGCATCATAATATTACGCATGAATGCTCTAAACTCGTCTAGTTCAGAGCGAGTTGGAACATCTAAATGGTCATCTTCGGTATGATCATGATCAGTTACATGATTTTGTTTACCTGAAGCAACTTTGTGGTAAATCATATAGAAGCCCGTGCTGACGGTAATAATTACAGCCACAACGGTTAATGCATCTAAAAACGCAGATAAAAATGCAGAGGAAGCCGCAAATGATACCGACAGTGCCACTTTAGATTTAACGTTTATAAGTAGCTTAGTGAAAGAGTACATGAGTAAGTCTTTCATAAAGTAAATACCAGCGACCATAAACACTAACAATAAAACCACACTTAAATTCTGTGATATTTCGTGCTCAACGTGCCCTGGGGTTGTCATCCCAATAATAACCGCTTCTAAAGCTAACAATCCACCAGGCTGAAGTGGATAACACTTAAGCGCCATAGCTAGAGTGAAAATGAACTCTAATACTAAAGCCCACCCAGCAATATAGGGATCTATGCTAAATAAGATCGGGTTAATTACCAAACAAGCGATAATAGTGAGTTTGTACCATTCAGGAGATTGTCCTAAGAAATTTTGATAAAAAGCGCGCAGAGAATTTTGCTGCATACGTTTAAAACCTTCTTTTAGTTGTTTTGTAGGCATTAGCCTATTTTTTTGCAAAAACTAATGTACTAAAGTTATTACTTTAATCCTACTTATAATAGTAATTTTCTTACAGTTTTTTTATTATTGTAGTCGAAAAACGATTTGTTGTACTCAATCCGACTTCTGGTACAATCTGTCTAGATAAAATAAGGTAAACAGTATCAATGAAAATAATAAAGGCGCAAAGCCCAGCAGGATTTGCTGAAGAATATATTGTAGATTCTATTTGGAATAACCGTTTTCCTCCAGGTTCAATTTTACCAGCTGAGCGTGAATTATCTGAGTTAATTGGGGTAACTCGTACAACACTGCGTGAAGTGTTACAAAGGTTAGCACGTGATGGATGGTTAACAATTCAACATGGCAAGCCAACTAAAGTTAATAACTATTGGGATACATGTGGATTAAATATTTTACCTACTTTAGCTAAATTAGATGCTGACGGTGTAGGTGAATTAATTGACCAAATGCTGTCGGCTCGCACTAACTTTAGTGCTATCTATATAAGAGCAGCAATTAAAAACTCACCAGACGCTGTGATAAAGCTAACACAAGAAGCATTACTTGTTTCAAATGAGCCTCAAGAATTTGCTGATTTTGACTATCATTTAAATCATGAGCTCGCACATGCCTCTGGCAATATTGTATTTGTTTTAGTTCTTAATGGCTTTAAAGGTTTATGGAGTAAGATTGCTAAGTATTATTTCTCTCACGAAGAAGCCCGATCTTTATCTAGAAAATATTACCAAGAGTTAGAAGCATTAACTAAAGAAGGTCGACACGACGAATCTATTGCTTTAATACGTAAGTTTGGTTTAGCGTCTGCTACAATATGGCAAAAAGTGAAAGCTGACTTGCCATTAGATTTAGTTGAGTAAAAACGTTTTTATAATAAATAAACCTGCATTTTGCAGGTTTTTTTATGTAGAAAGCTTTTAAGATTTAAAACCGTTAATTGCAACAATCAAGGTGCTAACTTAAACTCCCTGTATGCCACAATTAGAACTCTTTCATATTCCAAGTCCCTGCAAGGGGGTTTGTCTAAACGGGACCAATGGTTTTTGCCAAGGGTGTTTTCGCAGTCGTGATGAAAGATTCCATTGGATGCAGTTTAACGATGAACAGAAACGTCATGTAATTAAATTGTGCAAATCAAGACAGCATAGGTGGATTAAGAAACAAATCGACATTAAGGTCTTACAAACACCAAAAGATGAAGACCCAACTGACGATTTATTTTCAGATCTATAAGCCTTACCTCCATCACAAAAACGAATGAAATAGATATAAATAAAATGAGTACATAAATACTCATTTTATTTAGCTCATGGATTTAACAAAAACCTTTGAATTTCGTTGAAAGTTATAAAGTTGCTTTTTACCTTCAGGAAGGGCATTTATTGTGCTTTCAATAAAACCTTGTTCTTGAAACCACATACCGCTAACTGTTGTCAGCACAAACACATTTTCAATCTGTTGCTCTTTCGCTATTTGGGAAACCGTGTGAATAAGTCGCTGACCTCGATTCCCTTTACGATAATCAGGATGGATGACAACACAAGCTAGCTCTGCAGATTTCTCTTGAGGATATAAATACAAAGCCGCACATGCAATGATCATTTCTTCTTTTTTCAACACAATAAAGCGGTCAATTTCAAGCTCTAACAACTCTCTAGAACGTTTAACTAAAATACCTTCTTCCTCTAAGGGCTGAATTAACTCAAGTATTCCCACAACATCGTCGATAGTTGCAGTGGTAATTTGTTCTCTATGATCTTTTGCTATTAATGTACCCGCACCATCTGGCGTAAATAACTCTTGTAATAACGCGGTATCACTTTGATAGTTAACGCAATGACAACGCTCAACGCCATTTTCGCCCGCTTTGATGATAGCTCTTAATAATAATTGACGTAAAAGAACATCATCTTCGTTGATTAACGTTTTAACGGTACGAACGCTACAGCTGCGAATTAACTCACCTTCTAAATCGATAATACCGTCTTCTTTACTAAAAGTGATCAGCTTATCTGCATTAAGCGCTATCGCGGTTTGTGTGGCTACGTCTTCTAACGCTAAATTAAATACTTCGCCCGTTGTTGAGTAGCCTATGGGTGACAACAAAACAATTGAGCCAAAATCTAATTGGGTGTTTATTCCATGAGTATCAACTCTACGAACATTCCCTGTATATTTGAAGTCAACTCCGTCTCTTACACCAATAGGTTTGGCGATAATAAAGTTACCCGTGCTGACTCGAATTTGTGAGCCATGCATTGGTGAATTAACTAAACCCATGGTGAGTAAAGCTTCAATGTGTAAACGTAACGAACCTGTTGCATCTTTAACGGCCACTAAGGTGTCCGCGTCGGTGATACGAACCCCTTTTTCAATCCGAGGTTTTAGTCCACGCTGTGTAATACGTTCTTCAATTTGAGGTCTAGCGCCGTGTACCACAACTAACTTCATTCCCAAACTATGCATAAGTGCAATGTCGTGAATAATATTAGCAAAATTAGGGTGTTGTACGGCTTCACCACATAACATTAATACGACAGTTTTTCCTCTGTGCGCATTAATGTATGGGGCTGCATTCCTAAATAATTTTACAAAGTTTTGATTATTAATCATTTCAAATCACTAGTTAAACTTGACCGAGAGTATATTTCATTGCCACTTCGCTATTTGGATCTTTAAGCTCAGTAGGTTCGCTGTCTTCAATAATATTGTCAGCTAAGCTGTTTTTATCAATAATGCCAAAGCCTAGTTTTTCGAAATAGGTTGGGATGTAAGTTAAAACAATAATATCTTTAAGTTCCATCTGGTGAGCAAACTCTAACAAGTATTGAACTAATGCTACACCTTGACCTTGTTGCTGAGAATCTTCCTCAACCACAATGGAACGTATTTCAGCTAAGCACTTTTCATATATGTATAAAGATGCACAACCAACGACTTTGCCGCCAATTTCAGCAACCACGAAGTTTTGAATATCGTGAATAATATTATCTTGGCTTCTAGGCAGTATTTCACCTTTATTCGCCCAGTAACTTACTAATTCGAATATAGCTGAAGAGTCTGACATACGAGCGCGTCTCACTGACGTTACCGCTGCTTTTGTTGCATTCAGGCGCTGTTGAACTTGTTTAAGCGCGCTATTAATACGTGACTTACCAGGTGCGCCAACAACTTGAGCGTTAAGTATAGATTTTTGACCTGTCTGTACATCTGCCAGTGCTTTTTCTACTTGCTGACGCGACGTTCCACCTAGAGCTTCACGTTTGTCCAGTGTAGACTCTATTGATAAGTGTTGATAAACATCGTCACCAATTCGGTCACTAAATGTTTGTAATTGTGTAAGGGTTAGTTCTTCAAGCGGTACTTCTTTATCAATCGCATCTAACACAACTTCACCAACAATATGATGAGCTTCTCTAAATGGTATGTCTTTACTTACTAGATAGTCCGCTAACTCTGTGGCATTAGCATAACCTTGTTGAGCTGCGGCTAATGTACGTTTACGGTTTACTGTTAACCCTTCAGCAACTAACGTTGCCATTTCCATACATTCTTGCCAAGTGTCTAAGCCGTCAAATAAGCCTTCTTTGTCTTCTTGCATGTCTTTGTTATAGGCAAGAGGTAGAGCTTTCATCGTCATTAACATTGCCGTTAATGAACCGGTTACACGGCCAGATTTACCACGGATAAGTTCACAGGCATCTGGGTTTTTCTTTTGAGGCATTAGCGATGAGCCAGAGCTAACTAAATCACTCATTTCAACAAAGCCAGCTTCACCTGAATTGTAAAAGATAAGATCTTCAGCAAAGCGCGATAGATGGATCATTGAGATACTTGCCGTTGATAACAACTCAATAACGTGGTCTCGGTCAGAAACCGCATCTAGGCTGTTTAATGTTGCCGTTCTAAACCCTAAATGATGAGCCAGATCTTCACGGTCTATAGGATAAGCCGTTCCAGCCAAAGCACCAGAGCCTAAAGGCGAAGTATCCAAACGGTATAATGCATCTCTTAAACGTCCGATATCACGGTTGAACATTTCCACATAAGCTAAACACCAGTGACCAAATGTCACCGGTTGCGCACGTTGTAGGTGAGTGTAACCAGGTAATACTGTGTTACGTTCACGCTCAGCTAAATCTAACATTGATTGTTGTAAGTTAACTAAAGCGACATATATTTCATCGCCTTTTTCTTTACACCAAAGTTTTAAGTCGGTAGCAACTTGATCATTACGGCTACGGCCTGTGTGTAGTTTCTTACCAAGGTCCCCCGTTTTTTCTATTAGCTGTATTTCAACCCAACTATGAATGTCTTCTGAGTCAGCCTCAAGAATTTGTTGTGGGTTATTTTCAACCGATAACTTTAATTCTTCTAACGCTTGAGTTAATCGAGTAACTTCGTCGTTTGACAAAACACCTACAGTATTTAACGCACGAGCCCAAGAAATAGAACCAACTATATCTTGTACAGCCATACGGTAATCCACAGGCAGTGAATCATTAAACTTCTTAAATTGTAAGCTCGCTTTTTCTTTAAAACGACCGCCCCATAAACTCATAAATTACTCCGCCACAAAAATGGGAAAACTCAGGCGGACCTGAGTTTTAAAATATTAAATAACTACAGATTAACTACTTTTTAGTTAACGCTTTGATTCGGCTTGATAAGCTAAATAAACGAATGAAGCCTTCAGCGTGTTTTTGGTCATAAACGTCATCAGCACCAAAGGTTGCAAAATCTTCTGAATATAAACTGTTTGGTGAACGTCTTTTTACTACAGAAGCGGTGCCTTTGTATAGCTTAACCACAACATCACCAGTTATATCTTGAGCTAATGCATTAGCACCCGCTAACATCGCACCACATAGAGGTGTAAACCAACGACCGTCATATAATAAATGTGAAAACTCATGACCTAATTGTTCACGATATTTTAGCGTCATTTTATCTAATATTAGCGTTTCTAGGCCTTTATAAGCTTTAAATAATATTGTGCCGCCCGGTGTTTCATAACAACCACGAGATTTCATACCAACCAAACGGTTTTCAACAATATCAATACGGCCAACACCATGTTCAGCGCCAATGTTATTTAGTGCGGTAATAGCTTCAACACCAGATAGTTTTTTGCCATTTACGCAAGTTAGTTCACCGTTTAGGAAACTTAGTTCAACGTATTCTGCTTTATCTGGAGCTTGCTCCGGTGATTTGGTCCAAGTCCAAACTTTATCAGTCGGCTCTTGCCACGGATCTTCTAACTCGCCGCCTTCATGAGATATGTGCCAAAGGTTCGCATCACGGCTATAAATTTTAGTTGCGCTTGCTGTGGTAGGAACATTCTTTTCAGCTAAATAAGCTAATAAGTCTTCACGACTTTCCATGTCCCACTCACGCCAAGGTGCAATAACCGTTAACTGTGGTGCTAATGCGGCAAATGTACTTTCAAAACGAACTTGGTCATTACCTTTACCAGTACAACCGTGACATAAAGCGTCAGCACCTAGTTTTAGTGCAAGTTCAACTTGTGCTTTAGCAATTACAGGACGAGCTAAAGACGTACCTAGTAAATATTCGCTTTCGTATATAGCACCGGTTTTTAATGTTGGGAAAATGATGTCGTTTACAAACTCATCTTGTAAGTCTAATACGTGACATTCACTTGCACCTGATGCGATAGCTTTTTCTTCTATGCCTTCAAGTTCATCATCACCTTGACCAACATTAGCTGCAAAGGCAATTATTTCGACGCTTTCGCCATATTGTTCTTTTAACCAAGGAATGATTGCAGAAGTATCTAAGCCACCTGAGTATGCTAGAACGATTTTTTTAATTTCTTTGTTTTGTGCAATTGCCATTGTTTATCTCTTAATCTTTAAATTCTAAATTGTTTTAATTTATCTAACTATTACTTCACTAGTTTTATTGAGCTAAATTCATTTCGCCAAACTTACTTAACTAACAAGGTGTGAAGTAGGGCGTTTTGTGCCCACATTCTGTTTTCTGCTTGTCTTAGAATGACAGATTGCTCCGAATCTAACACTTGTGCTGTTACTTCTTCATCTCTATGCGCTGGTTGGCAATGTAGGAAATACTTTGCGTTAGCCGACTGCATTAAATCTTTGGTAATTTGGTATGGTTTAAAAGTATTGATAATTTGCTCTAAACTTTTACCATCACCCATTGAAATCCAAGTATCTGCATATATAGCATCGACGTTACCTAACTCATTAACGTCAGTGGTGATCGTTAATGTGCAGTTATTTTCATTAGCAATTTTACTAGCTTGTTCAATTATTTGTTCATCAACACCGTAACCTTCTGGTGTTAATACAACTAAGTTAACCCCTAACTGTGCGCCTGTTAACATTAATGAATGAGTAACATTATTGCCGTCACCAATATAAGCTAGTGTTAAACCTTTAACTTTGCCAAATAATTCCTGCAAGGTCATGTAGTCAGCTAAAGCTTGGCAAGGGTGATACAAGTCACACAATGAATTTACAACGGGTACTGTAGCCGCTGTTTTCAATGTGGTTAATGTAGAATGCGACATAACTCGTGCAACAATAGCGTCACACCAGCACGATAGATTTGCGCCAAAATCAGCCACATCTTCACGTTTGCCCATAGCGCCATTTTGCAAATCTAAATAAACAGAATGACCGCCTAATTTATTAATACCTACATCAAAACTCACGCGGGTTCTTAACGATGGCTTTTCATATAAAGTGGCAATTGATTTGCCTTTTAATGCATCGTTATACTTTTCAGGCGTTGCCTTCATGTCGATTGCTAAATGTAAAATGTCTTTTACCTGTTCAGGAGACATATCTAAATCTCCTAACACTGACTGATTGATTTGAGTCATGTTAAACCTGTATCTTTAATATATTTTTATCGTATTTACGCGTTAATTTGAGTGCCAAGTTGTATGTGTTCAGACAATTGCAACTTGCTTAGCGCGTTAGAGTCTTGCCAACTACCAATATGCACAGGTCGTCGTAAATGACAGGCGGCGTTGTAGGCAGCGTTAACTTTCACTACCATGCCATCCCGTATCACTCCTGTGTGTATAAGGTCAGTAATTGATCCTTTATTGAGAGATTGAATCAGTTGTTTATTCGCGTCTAACACACCTGGAACATTGCTTAATAAGCATAGATCAGCTTGTAATAATTGCGCAGTGGCCACAGCTGCATCATCGGCATTGATGTTCAGTGTTTGCCCTTGGTTGTCACAACCAATTGAGTTTATTAATATAACAAAACCACTGCCAAGTAATGAGGTGATCGCTTTAGGGTTATTTGGTGTTAGTTCTCCTACCGCACCGAGTTTTTCTGACTTGATAGTGGCATTAAATAAATCTGCATCCGCTAAGCTCAAAGCCACAGCTTTTATACTTAATGTTTTACATGCAGCTAGTAACTGTTGGCTAGCTACACCAGATAATGCTCCAACCACAAAAGGTAGATGAGTTAAAGGCGTTGCTCTAACGCCATCTACTTTACTGGTAGTTAAGTGCGCAGCTTGCATCATGCCCTCAACTTGAGGTCCACCGCCATGCACAATAACAACTGGGCGAGTCTGCTTGATTTTATTAATTTGTTGCAGAAATTCAGATAAGGCCAGTTTATCAGTAAGTGCTTCACCGCCTAATTTAAAAACGATAGGGGTGCTAATGTTGATAGAGTCAGGGTTAATAGTGCTCATTATTATAGAGCCCCTGGTGTTTGAGAACTTGGTAATAACCCAAGCCCTTCGTGTAAATCACAAATTATGTTGGCGCATTGTATCGCTTGAGAAGATGCACCTTTAAGTACATTGTCTATCGCACTTATTACGATTAAGTCAGTGCCATCTAATTGCCAGTAAAGATCACAAAATGGCGTATAAGCAACATCGTTAATGTGTGGCGGCTCAGAACGTAAACGTATTAATGGCTTGTCTGCGTACTGTGAGTCAAACGCGCTATTGATCTGTTCTAGGTTTGTACCTTGCTTAACTTGCATAACAACAGTGGCAAGTATACCTCGGTCAAAATTAGCTACATGTGGTGTGAATATCACTTTTCTACCCACTTCTTGACAAATCTCTGGAGCGTGACGATGCACAAATAAATTGTAAGGTTTTAAGCTTAATTCACAAAAGCTGGTTCCCAATGCCGCTTTCCTTCCTGCACCACTCACACCACTTATTGCATTGATCACAGGTGAGCACTGTTCAGTTAATAAGTCATGTTTAACCAATGGTTTTATCGCCATTTGCGATGCTGTTGGGTAACAACCAGGTAATGATATTAATGGTTTGTTTTTTAAACTGTGTGCGTTCCACTCTGGTAAACCATAAGGGATATCATTTAATTGATCTGCGTATTGATGCTCAAAGCCATAGTATTTAGGGTACAAATTAATATCTTGTAGACGAAAACCACCAGATAAATCCAATACTGTTATATTATCAGCCGCTAATGAGTAGGCGATATCATGGCTAAATTCATGGGGGGTGGCCAAAAAAATAAGCCCCTGATCAACACTACTAAAAGATGATGTCAGGGCTTTAAGTTCAGCTTTTCCTCCAGGAACAAGGGGGAAATCGAGTAGACCTTTATATTTTGGGTAAAGGTCTGATAGTAATTTATTGGCATCACGACTTTGCTCAGAAACAAATAGAGCTTCTAATGTAAATATAGGGTGATTGGCAATCATCTTTGCCAATTCTACGCCTGCATAGCCACTTGCTCCAAATACAACGCAAGGGATTTTATGTGTGTTTACCATTTAACTTACTGCTAAAAAAATTGCTAATTATCTTAATGTGGATAATCACAGATTATAGTTTCGATGTAAACATATAAATTCACATAAAGTGAATTAATATTCAGTTATTTGTGTTTTTAAGCTTTTATCTATTTTTACAATTTAAGTGCGTCTTCTAAACTGGGTAATTGGTTATTAAAGGACTTAGGTTGGAATTGAGGTAAAGGTTCATTTATTGCCCATTGAGTTACTTTATTGTCAATAAATTCAACATTTATCCACTGTAATAATGTTAGGACTCGTCCACCATTTGAAGTGGTATGAATTTGCTTATTTTTAACTGAGGAAGCGATGGCTACGTTGATTGCTGCAATGACAGCTTCATTACAATCATCGGTGCTTAAAATACAAGTAAGTCCTAGTAAGGTAACTAATGAGGTTGTGAGTAAGTTGAGATCAGCGACTCGATGATCAATCTGAACAAAACGTTCATCAAATACAGTGAAGTAGCAAACACCTGATTCAAAGCACTCTCTTTCCATACCAGGAAATAATCCAATAACTTGGCTTTTTGTCATACCTACTTTTAGATGTTCCAGTTGGTATTTATAACGCTCGGTAATTTGTGGAATGTCGTCAATGGAATCTACTTTTAATATAGTTCTATCAGCTTGAGTTACGCAGGCACTAATAAAGCAAAAAACGGTTAATATGATTAGTGATTGTAAAGCTAGATAAAGACTGGTTAATCTCAGCCTATCAAGTAAAAGCTTATAGGATTTTTGTAGCATGAATAGCCTCTTAATTAGAGATAAATATAATTTTGAATCACTTTACATTTAATCGTAAATTTAGATTGTTAAAATTTGTTAAATTAACGTATTAAGATGTATAAAGCGAGTTATACCCTGTGTTACAATTTGGGTATTTTAAACATAGAGTAAGTTGTTGTTTTGCTTGAAGTTCAAGGTTTAACCTGTTTTCGTCAAAATCGCTGTTTGTTTGCTGATCTTAATTTTGTCTTGTCTGAGGGGCAGATCTGTCAAATTGAAGGTGTAAATGGCGCTGGTAAATCCACTTTATTACGTGCGATTTTAGGCCTGTTCCGTCCGGATGAAGGCCGCATTATCTGGGATGGAAGAAGCACAACAAAACAAGCTGAGTTATTTTTACAACATTTATTTTTCTTGGGACACAAGTTCGCCATTAATTCAGATTTAACCCCTTGGCAAAATTTAGAGTTTTGGGCCGCATTAAATCCAACTAACAACACAGATTTTACTGCAGCGCTATCAAAAGTCGGATTAACCGGCCTTGAACATATTCCATGTCATTCGTTATCAGCAGGCCAGCACCGTCGAGTTGCTCTGGCTCGACTTTGGTTAACAAATACTAAACTTTGGATATTAGATGAGCCTTTTACCGCTATAGATAAAAGTGGTGTTCAATTACTGCAGCAACGTTTTAATACTCATTTACAATCTGGCGGCATGATACTTATTACTAGCCACCAAGACTTATCAAAAGAGTTTAATCAGTTGATTAAAATTAAGCTCAACAACAATATTGGTCAGATATAATGAATATTAACAATCGACCAATTCAATTATCATACTGGTTAGCCTTTAAATCTATTTTTATGCGAGAACTAAAATTAGCGTGGCAAAAACCAACACAAATCATCCAACCGATGGTATTTTTTCTTATTGTTGTTACTTTGTTTCCTTTGGGGATTTCACCTTCACCAAAAATATTACAAATGATTGGCCCAGGTGTAATTTGGATAGCGGCAATATTAGCCATTATGTTAGTGGTTGAACGTTTATTTAGACAAGATTATCAAGAGGGAACTATTGAAGCTTGGTTGCTGTCTACGGTGCCAATGTCACTTTTAGTCGGCGCTAAATTATTAGCTGGCTGGTTTATTTCATGCTCTGTGTTATTGCTTATTACTCCAATTTTAGCCTTGTTAATGAACATTGAAGCTCATGTTATTCCCGCTTTGATGTTAAGTTTATTGATTGGCACGCCAATATTATTATTCGTCGGCGCTATAGGTAATGCCTTAACTGTTAGCTTAAATCAAGGTGGTGTGCTGCTGAGTTTGTTAGTATTGCCACTTTATATACCGGTATTGATATTTTCTACGTCGTTAATTGAAGCGGCAACGTTAAATATGGATTATTCGGGACAATTGGCTATTTTAGTCAGTATGTTATTGGTTAGTTGTTTTTTCGCTCCGGTTGCCATTGCAGCCGCTTTAAAAAATACGGTGAATTGATTTATGTGGAAATGGTTACACCCATACGCAAAAGCAGAAACAGCATATAATTTATGTTATCGCTTATTACCTTACTTTTCGTGGTTAGCTTTGATCACTTTGGTCACTGGTTCTATATGGGGGTTGTTATATGCGCCCTCTGATTATCAACAGGGCGATAGCTTTCGTATTATTTATTTCCATGTACC
Source organism: Psychrosphaera sp. (assembly GCA_034111705.1). GTDB lineage: Bacteria > Pseudomonadota > Gammaproteobacteria > Enterobacterales > Alteromonadaceae > Psychrosphaera. Next base: position 29,631 of record JAWUWS010000091.1, on the reverse strand, counting down.
TACGGCCATTTGGTCAATGGGTGCTTATACCTCAATGGCTATTTGTGGATTAATAGGTATGGTGTGGCAGATTCGAAATGCTGAATTAGCCGTATATGCTATAGCGCCTGTTGGTGCAGCCTTTACGTTTTTAGCCCTAATTACCGGCGCTATTTGGGGTAAACCTATGTGGGGCGCTTGGTGGGTTTGGGATGCAAGGCTAACTTCTGAGCTTATATTATTGTTTTTATATCTAGGTGTTATTGCTTTATATAACTCTTTTGAAGACAAACGTACTGCAGCAAGAGCTTCATCCATCCTTGCTATTGTTGGTGTGGTAAACGTACCTATTATTCATTACTCAGTTGAGTGGTGGAACACACTACACCAAGGTGCGTCTATCACTAAATTTGATAAACCGTCTATTTCCCCTGATATGTTATGGCCGTTATTACTTAATATTGCAGGTTTTTTGTTTATCTTCGCTGCATTGGTGTGTTTGAGACTTGCTAATCAAATCCTCATTAACGACGCTCGTCGTCCTTGGGTTAAAGCATTTGTTGCTAGAAGAATCGATAAATCCAATTCAACGACTAAGGAGTAATCACATGCACTTTAATTCGTTTGCTGAAATGATCCATATGGGTGGTTATGCCGTTTATGTATGGTCTAGCGTATTTATTGTTATTGCTGTGTTGGCATTTTTAATTGTTCATTCTGTGACAGCCAAAAAGCGTACGTTAACTATGTTACGTCTTGAACAAGAAAGAGCAGATAAAATAGCACAGGCTAAATTAGTCGCCGAACAGGCCCGCTCTCAAGCTTAAAAATCAAAATAATTAGAATTAAACGAAAGTAAGATAATAAAAATGAATCCACGTAGAAAAAAAAGACTATTTATAATTGTTTCTTCTATTAGCTTGTTAGGCGCTGCAATTGGCTTAATGCTGTATGCACTGCAACAAAACATAGATTTGTTTTATACCCCAACTGAAATACTTGAAGGTAAAGAGCTTGGTAATGGAAGAATTGGGGCAAAACCACAAATAGGTCAACGCCTTAGAATTGGTGGTATGGTGGTTGAGGGGAGTGTCGTTCGTAGCGAAAGTAATTTAAATGTGTCATTTAAGTTAACCGATATCGGTCCTATGGTAACCGTTAAATATAATGGAATATTGCCTGATTTATTTCGTGAAGGACAAGGCATAGTAGCACAAGGTATTTTGGTAAGTTTTGATACGATAGAAGCAACAGAAGTATTAGCTAAACACGATGAAGAATATATGCCGCCAGAATTAGCTGAAAAAATGAAAGGCATAAAGCACGTTAAACCTAAGTACGAAACAAAGACACAGTATTAGACCAAAAGTATTAGGCTTAAAATAATAGGGTTAAGTCAGGCTTACTTGGCTTATATCTTTAGAATTAATTAAATAACAAGAAAATAATATGATCCCAGAACTTGGTAATTTTGCTTTATATATCGCATTTGCATTTAGCATCCTGCTTTCTATATTTCCTGTAATTGGCTTAAAACAAAATAATGCACGTTTGATGGCTATGGCGCCAAATCTTACGCTCGGATTATTTGTTTTCACTTTGTTTTCATTTTTATGTTTGGTTTATGCATTTGTAACGGATGATTTCACCGTTGTTAATGTAGCACAAAACTCTAATTCGCTATTACCTACTCACTATAAGTTTGCTGCTAGTTTTGGTAGCCATGAAGGCTCATTTTTACTTTGGTTATTGATGCAAGCCGGTTGGGCGTTTGCTGTAGCTATTTGGTCAAAGGGATTGCCTGTGGACATGCGTACACGGATCCTCAGTGTGTTAGGTTGGATATGTGTAGGTTTTTACGCTTATATAATTATCTCCTCTAATCCCTTTGAACGTACTTTGCCTTATTTCCCCGTTGATGGCCGAGATTTAAATCCATTATTACAAGACATTGGCATGATCATTCACCCGCCTTTGTTGTACATGGGCTATGTTGGACTTTCTATCAGTTTTGCTTTTGCTATTGCGGCATTATTAAGTGGTAACTTAGATTCTACTTGGGCTAAGTGGTCTCGTCCTTGGACTGCAGCCGCCTGGGCATTTTTAACCTTAGGGTTAACAATTGGATCTTGGTGGGCTTACTCTGAACTTGGCTGGGGCGGCTGGTGGATGTGGGACCCCGTTGAAAATGCGGCCTTTATGCCTTGGTTAGTTGCCACTGCGTTGTTACATTCATTAGCGGTGTCAGAAAAGCGTAATGCCTTTAAAAGCTGGACGGTTTTCCTAGCCATAGCTGCATTCTCATTAAGTCTACTGGGAACATTTTTAGTACGTTCTGGCGTGATTGTATCTGTACATGCATTTGCTACAGACCCTGAACGAGGCGTCTTTATATTAGTACTACTTGCCTTGGTTATTGGTGGTAGCTTATTACTTTATAGCTTAAAAGCGGGCAACATTAAAAGCTTTGGTAAATTCTCTATTTTCTCACGAGAGTCAATGTTGTGGGGCAATAATGTATTATTAGTTGCAGCAACGATTGTTGTATTTTTGGGGACGTTACTACCTTTGGTGCATAAAGAAATAGGCTTAGGCACTATTTCAATAGGCGAACCGTTTTTTAATCAAATGTTTACTTATTTAATTATTCCTTTTGCACTGTTAATGGGGATCGCTCCTTTGGTGCGTTGGAAACAGGACAAGCTCAATAACTTTATTACTAAGCCATTAGCAATCATCGCTATTAGTGTTACTTTGACTTTAGTGTGGTTAAAAGTTGAATTTAACGATATTAAAACCTTGGCGCTATTGGGAACGAGTTTAGGTATTTGGATTGTTTTATTTACGGCCGTGGAATTAAAACGAATGTTATCTAAAGTTTCGTTTATTAAATTACCGCTGAGCCACTTCTCTATGGTCTTGGGTCATATTGGTTTGGCATTTCTTATTGCTGGTGTTGCATTAACGTCGCAATACTCAGTAGAACGTGACGTTAAAATGTTCGTAGGGGATTCTGCTGAATTACGAGGTTATCAGTTTAATTTTACACAAATTAAAAATATTGAAGGGCCAAACTACGATGGTTGGGCAGCAGTTATTAATATTACTCAACAAGGCGAACATGTTACTGATATGTTGGCTGAAAAACGGTTTTATCCGGTACAAAGAAATACGATGACAGAAGCAGCAATTGACGATGGCTTCTTCCGTGATATTTACATTTCTTTAGGTGAACGTTTACCAGATGATTCTTGGGCATTAAGACTTTATGTAAAACCTTATGTACGTTGGATTTGGATGGGGGGGATTATTGTGGCACTTGGTGGTTTCGTCACTTTATTTGACCGTCGTTACCGTAATCGTAAACATTCTAAGCAAGGGTAGGTTAAGAATATGACTAAAAAAGTAAACCTTAGATTTTTACCACTCGCTTTATTTGTGCTGTTATTAGCTTTTTTATTAAAGGGATTATTTAGTGACCCTAATGAACGGGATTCTGCATTAATAGGTAAGCCATTTCCACAGTTTGAGTTGCCAGACTTAAATTCTGATACACAAATACATACAGAGAAAACGTTATTAAATGAACCTTTACTAATTAATGTATGGGGAACTTGGTGTATTACCTGTAAATATGAATTACCTTATTTAGCTAAATTAGCCAAAGAGTACGACGTTAAAATTGTTGGGTTATATTACGACCAGAATCATGCACCAGAGTTTGGACAATATGCAGATATTCCAGCAATAAGAATTGAAGTTAAAGACATGTTGGCTCGGTTAGGCAACCCTTATCAATATAATATTTTAGACTTAGACCGCTCTTTGTCACTTAACTTAGGTGTTACCGGTGCGCCAGAGACTTTTATTGTTGATGGTGATGGTATTGTAAGAATGCATCATATGGGTGATGTAAATGAGCGTGTTTGGCGTGAAAAGTTAGCGCCTGTTTGGAATGAGATCAGCCAATGAAATTATTTGTTATAGCTATCATCTTTATATTGTCATTTTCTAGTCAGGCAACAGAAGATCAAATTATATTTAAGTCAGAACAGCAAAAGTCGACTTATATCGAAGTCATTGCAGAGCTTAGGTGCCCTAAATGCCAGAATCAAAATATAGCAGACTCTAATGCTGTAGTAGCAAAAGACATGCGTGTTAAAGTTAAAGCTTTGTTAGATGAAGGCAAAAATAAGCAGCAAGTTATTGATTATATGATCAACAGATATGGTCAATTTGCTCATTACCAACCACCATTTAATTTTGCCACTAGCTCGTTATGGTTATTACCAATTGGCTTTATTTTATTTGCAGTGTTTGTGCAAATAAACAGAAGTAAATCAGAGTCAGAACCTCATGGCAATACAAGTGAGCTAGATGACGAGTTAGCTCAATTGTTAGTCAATCCATTGGATGCTGAAGAACAAGGTGTAGATAACATTTTAAATGAAGACGATACGATAGATAAAAAGGATAAGAGATAATGATGACTTCTTTTTGGTTAATTGCATTATGTATGCTGTTAATTGCCTGTGTTTTTGTATTGATCCCAATTATGAGTTATCAAAGTAAAGTTACAACGTCAGGTCAAACATCAAATTGGTTCCATGCTCGTGAACAGGAACTCGCACAAGAATATGCTGTAGGTAAATACACGGACCAAGAATATCAAGACGCGTTAACAGAGTTAAAACTAACGACCAAAGATGAGCTAACCACTCAAGCAAGCACGATTAGCTCAAATAAAAATGCAAGTGAAAGTACACAATATAAACCATATTTGTTTGCTGCAGGGTTAAGTTTACTCATTGTGGTTGGTGGTTTTTACGCTAATAAAGGGCTTTATAGTCAAGTAGATAATTGGCAACAAACGTTATTAAAAATGCCAGAGCTGAGCAAAAAAGTGATCCAAAATTTAGACTCTCAGGTATCAGAGGCTGAACTGAAAGAGTTTGCACTTGGTTTACGTACCAAACTATCAACCAAAGAAGATTATATTGGTTGGATGTTATTAGGGCGTGTGCTGATGTCGTTACAAGATGTTGATGGGGCGTTATCAGCGTTTGAAAAATCTTATAATATGGAACGCAGTAATGTGTCCAATACTGTGAGTTTTGCTCAAGCCTTGCAAATGAAAGGCGAAGAATTTGAACTTAAAAGATCGTTAAACTTATTACAAGAAGCTATGGTATTAAAGCCAAATAACGAGTTGGCTGTAATTTTATTTGGCGAAGGTAATTTAATGTTAGAGCGTTATGACCTTGCCAAACAAAGTTTTGAATTTGCATTACAAACCTTAGAAAATAGCGACCCTAGGCGAGGGGCTATTGAAGAGAGGTTAATGTTTATTGATAAACAGTTAACTCCGGTAGGTGGGGCAAACATTCAAATATCTGTGGATGTGAGTGCTGAGTTAAAAGCTAGTTTGTCACAGTTCAGCTATCTGTTTGTTTTTGCTAAAACTGATCAAATGCCAATGCCTATAGCAGTTAAAAAATTACCGATTGCAGACATGCCTATTATCGTCAACTTGTCAGATAAAGACATGATGATCCCAGGACAAAAATTGTCTGATTACGAAACTGTTAGTGTGTTTGCTCGTTTGTCGGTAGATAGTAATGCGCCGTTCGAGCAAGGAGATTGGCAAGGTAGTCAATTAAATGTTTCTACGTCAGGTAGTGAATCTATGAATACAGTTATAATTAACGAGGAATATAAATAATGGCTTCTCTTTTTCGAGTTACGTTATTGATAATGTTAATTGTTGTGACCACAGGGTGTGCAACCACCTCTGAGCAGGATCAACAACAGGAACAAATATCTACTAATGATAGTGTTGCTGAGCAAGACTTTTCGGATCCAAGAGACCCATTTGAGACCGTAAATAGAGAATTATGGGACTTCAACTGGAATGTGTTAGATAAGTATTTACTGCGTCCATTAGCGGTAGGATATTCAGAATATTTACCAGCGCCTGCGCAAACAGGCGTCAGAAACTTTGTTACTAATTTGGAAGAGCCTGGTTATGCATTAAACAGCTTATTCCAAGGTAAAGGAAAAAAATCGGCAACAGCTGCAGGGCGCTTTGTGATCAACAGTACTATTGGAATATTAGGTTTATTTGATGTTGCCAAATATATCGGATTAGAACAGCACAAAGAGGACTTTGGTCAAACAATGGCAGTTGCGGGTGTTGGTAATGGTCCGTACGGCATGATCCCTGGTTATGGTCCTACAACGGCTCGTGATTTATCAGGTGATTTTGTTGATGGCATGATCTTCCCTCTGTACTTGTTATCATTGCCAGAGTCATTATTGAAACTGAGCGTGAAAGCTATTTACACTCGTGCCGATTTGTTACAACAAGAAAGAATGATCAACAGTTCAACGGACAGTTATATATTCGTAAAAGAAGTGTACTACCAAAGCCAAGATTTTAAAATTCATGATGGAAACCCTCCATTGAAAGAAGAAGAAACATTTGATGAATCGTTTTTGGATGAGATTGATTAATAAAAATCATTATCGGTAAAAATAAAAAGGCCATTTAATCTTAATTAAATGGCCTTTTTAATTAGCTTGAAGGCTTTAGAGCATTACAAGTTTAGAGCTTTAAGGTCTTAACGCTTTATCACCACGACCAATACCAACAACACCAGAACGTACAGTTTCAATAATGTTGCCATTTTCACGCATTACATCAATAAACGCTTCTACTTTTTCTGAAGTGCCAAGTAGCTGAACAGTGTAAATTTTAGAGGTAACATCAATAATTTGACCACGGAAAATATCAGAGCAACGTTTTATTTCTTCTCGCTGTTCATTATTCTCAGCCAGCATTTTGACTAAGACCACCTCACGTTCAACGTTAGGTCCTTCGGTAAGTTCTCTAACTTTTAATACATCAACTAATTTATTTACTTGTTTGGTGATTTGCTCTAACACGCGTTGATCACCACGTGTGCTAATCGTAATTCGAGAGAGAGTTTCATCATCTGTTTTTGCAACGGTTAAGCTGTCTATGTTGTAACCGCGTTGTGAAAACAAGCCAACAATTCTTGATAAAGCTCCAGGTTCATTTTCCAATAGGATAGATAAAATACGACGCATTATTTGTTCTCCCCATTTTTATTCGCCAAGACCATATCATCAATCTTGCCACCTTTAATTTGCATAGGATATACATGAGCTGAAGGGTCAACTGTAATATCTAAGAATACTAACTTATCTTTCATCGCAAATGCTTTTTCCATTACACTTTTAAGTTCTTTTGGCTCCGACACTCGCATACCAACATGACCATAAGCTTCAGCTAATTTTACAAAGTCAGGTAAAGAATCCATATAAGAATGAGAGTGACGACCGTCATAAAACATAGATTGCCACTGTTTAACCATACCCAATGAGCTGTTATTGATATTAATTATTTTTACTGGAATACCATATTGCAGACAGGTTGCTAGCTCTTGGATGTTCATTTGAATTGAACCATCACCAGTAACACAAGCTACATAGCTATCAGGGAAAGCGAGTTTAACCCCCATAGCAGCTGGTAAACCAAATCCCATTGTCCCTAAACCACCTGAGTTGATCCATTGTCTTGGGTTTTTAAACGGATAATACATAGCCGCAAACATTTGATGTTGACCAACGTCTGAGGTTACATAAGCGTCACCATTAGTCACTTCGTATAAACACTCAATCACTTCTTGTGGCTTTATGACATCTGGCGATTTCATATAACCAAGACTGTCAACTTCACGCCATTGGTCAATCTGATTCCACCAGTGTTTCATTTCTTCTTTGTCATTTGAAACATCAGCACGTTCCATTAATTCAAGAACTTGCTGTAAAACTCTTTTAGCTTCACCAACAACAGGCACGTGTGCTTGAATGGTTTTTGAAATTGACGTTGGGTCTACGTCAACATGGACAATAGTGGCATCTGGACAGAATTTCTTAACATTATTAGTAACTCGGTCATCAAAGCGAGCGCCAACTGCAAATATAACATCGGCATTGTGCATGGCTTTGTTTGCTTCATATGTACCATGCATACCCAACATCCCAATAAATTGGGGATGTACACCAGATATCCCACCCAAACCCATCAACGTATTGGTCACAGGTGCATTTAATTTCTCTGCTAATGCAGTTAATTCCGCAGATGCGTCGGAGATAATAATACCGCCACCTGTATATAAAATTGGCCGTTTGGCTTTACATAATATCTCAACCGCTTTTTTAATTTGACGTGGATGGCCTTTAGAAGAGGGTTTATAAGAGCGTATGTTAATTTCTTCTGGCAAAATATAAGGTGCTTTAATTAACGGGCTTACTATGTCTTTTGGTAAATCAACCACAACAGGGCCCGGACGGCCTGTGCGAGCAATATAATATGCTTTAGCTATTGCTTCTGGGATATCTTCAGCACGTTTTACTAAGAAGCTGTGTTTAACTATTGGGCGTGAACAACCAACCATATCGGTTTCTTGAAAGGCGTCTTCACCAATTACGGTAGTGGGTACTTGACCAGATAAAACAACAAGAGGAATGGAGTCCATATAAGCAGTAGCAATACCCGTAATGGTATTTGTGGCACCAGGGCCTGACGTTACCAATACAGAACCGACATCACCTGTCGCTCTTGCATAACCGTCGGCAGCATGTACCGCCGCTTGTTCATGACGGACTAAAATGTGCTCAATAGCTTGGTGCTCAAAAAGCGCATCGTAAATATCTAAAACGGCACCACCTGGGTATCCAAATAAATACTTAACGCCAAGGTCTTCTAATGATTTAACTACCATTTGAGCGCCAGTTAACATCGGCGTTTCTTTATTCTCCATACTTATTCACTCTCTTATTATTTTGTTGATCGTAGCTAATTACGTTTTTACTCTAATTTAATAGGAAAATACACCCCTAATTAGGTATATGTTAAATAATTTTAGACGTAAACTAATAAAGTGTGATTTACTAAACATTCATTTTAAATGCATAAATACTTGAGTTTAGAATATTATGAAAGAAATTAATCACTTAAGTCCTTTGAAGTTATCAGAGTTAATGAATAGGTTAGATTTTTTTCGGGCGCTGGAACTTAACGATAAAAAAAACTTAATCGAGAAAAAACTGATAAAAGTAAGAAGCTATAAACAGGGTGAATATTTAATAAAGCATGGTGAACGTGGAGAGACATTTTTCATGTTAATGACAGGCTTTTTGGATGTTCTAACGGTTAATGGAAAGAAAGTATCCGAATTAGAGCCTGGAGAAGTATTTGGTGAAGTGGCATTTATTCTAAATGAAAAAAGAACTGCGTCTATCGTGGCCCGTGAAGATGTTGTAGTAATGCTAATTGATGATAAAACCTTAAGACTTATGCCAGTGACTCTTAGGGATAAAATCAAAGATAAGTTGATATCAGGGTTAGTACATCGAGTGTCAGAGTTAAACTCGAAGCTTGAAAAGCTTATTCTATAGTTAAGTCATTATTAATAGAGTATAAAATATACAAAAGTTAACCCTAGCAGTAAAAAGCTGTTATAGTGCGGGCGTTTTTTTGTTGATAATTAAAGCAGTAATGAAAAATAAAACTTTTTATATAATCAGCGCATTTGTCGCTATTGTTGTATCTACGCTCATGTTCTCGAATCCTGAATTTAGTTCTTTATTTGATAGTCTTAAGAACCGCGAGAGTAGCTCTAATGGTATGCCAGTTGATATGGCAACAACACCAAAAGGTGTAAAAGACACAATTAGCGAGTTGGAATCATATCGTTCTCATTTGGGTGAGAGTTGTATTTATGGTGCAGCGATGATGTTAAATGATCTTGGTAATGATGCAAAACAAGTCATAGAAGATGACCGTAAATGTATTCACACATTAGTCATGTCTGTGATCAGAGACAGGCAATTAAAAATAACAGCAAGAAGATTAGCTGAAGTTCAACGACAAGAAGACGAATTAGCCGAATCATCCCCTAAAGTTAAAAGTTCAGAAGCAAATAAATCAGAAAAAAACTAATTCCGAGAAAGCTATGATTTAGCTTTGTTAGGTCTAATGCATTTAACCAAACAGTTGCTCCAACTCTTCAATTACCAAACTTTCACTTGGCTTTGCATCCACTAATAAACGCATTCTTTTAGCGACTTGTTCTGCTTTTATTGGTCTGTAATTTTTTATCCAAGGTAAGTATTTTAAAAAAGAAAATAAAGCAATGGCAAACCGTTCACCAAATCTAAATTCGTTTCTATGACCATCTAAAAAAGAAGGGCGCACAATAACGACTTGCTGCCAGTTTAACGCGAGTAAGTTCTGTTCCAATTCCCCTTTGAGTCTTAAATAAAAAGAGGATGACACGTGGTTAGCGCCAGCAGCAGAGACTAAAGCAACTTTCTTAACGCCGTTTGTGTTGGCGTATTGTGCAATCTCAGAGGGTAATTCAAGATCAATTTTGGTTTGATTTTTCTTACTGCCTGCTTGTTTTAATGTTGTGCCAATACAGCAAAATAGTTCATCACCATTTAACTTTTGTTGCCAGCTGTGTATGTTATTAAAATCGACAACGTGTTGAATAAGTTTACTGTGCGGGTCTGCATCGAGAGAGAGTGATATTAAGCGGCGCACAAAAACATGCACTACTTGGTAATTTTCATCTTGTAATAACTGTTTAACCAAATGTTGGCCAACTAATCCAGTTGCCCCAATAATCAAGGCTATTTTATTACCCATAATTAGAGATCTCCTTGTACCTAATGATTAATATTTCCATAATTATCAATATTGGCTTTCAAACCAACTTTCTAATATAACGGCAGCGGATTGAGCATCAATGTTACCTTTTTTTAAATTTTTATACCCGCCTCGTTCAAATAACGTCGCTTTTGCATCTACCGTCGTTAAACGTTCATCATGTGTGGTGACTTGTACACCAAAGCGTCCATGTATCCGATTGGCAAATTTACGAGCTCTGACGGTGATCTCTTGATCGGTTCCGTCCATATTAAGTGGTAAACCAACCACCACTAAGTCGGGTTGCCATTCTGTTAATAGCTTGCCTATATCGTCCCAATTAGGAACGCCGTCTTTGGCTTTAAACGCTTTTAGTGGGGAGGCTGTGCCTGTTAGCATTTGGCCAATAGCAAAACCAATGGAACCTGTACCAAAATCAACACCTATAACCGTTTTAACATCCATTGATTTTTCCACAAGTTATGTAAGTAAGCTTAAGCATGACCAGAAAATATCGTTAATTGGTCGGCATTAATACCGAGTTTTTGTACTGCCTTTTCCCAACGATCTTCAACTGGAACATCAAATATTAAATATGGATCTGCATCTATCGTCAACCAAGTATTATCAGCTAACTCTTGCTCTAATTGCCCCGCAGTCCAACCCGCATAACCTAGTGCCATGATATATTTTTCAGGGCCTGTATCTGAAGCTAAATTCTCTAAAATATCTTTTGATGTTGTCACGCTAATTTGATCTTGTAACTGTAAACTAGACGACCATTTTTTGTCGCCATTATGTAAAATAAACCCACGGTCAGTTTGTACTGGTCCACCGGACATAACATTATTGTTATCTAACTCAATCGTTTTGTCTTCATCATCTAAGTGCATTTCAAATAACACTTTGTTGATCTCAAGGTCAGTGCTTTTATTGATCACTAAGCCCATTGCACCTTCGTCGTCATGTTCACAAACATAAATAACCGTTCTGCCAAAATAGGAGTCATCCAATGCTGGCATCGCAACTAAAAATTGATTGGCTAAACTGCTCATAGCTGAGTGTTGGTTTGCCATGTTAACTCCTTTTGTCACTGGTTTTGTGTAATTTACTTATTTAGCAGCGCCTAAACGACGCTCAATGGCATCAAATAAATGGCCAGTAATGCTAATATCATAAGCCGCTTCAATTTCTTTAATACAGGTCGGGCTGGTTACGTTTATTTCAGTAACGCCTTCACCAATAACATCTAGCCCAACAAAGATGAGGCCTTTTTCTTTAAGTTTTGGACCTATAGCACGTGCTATTTTCCAATCAGAATCACTAAGAGGTCTTGCTTCACCACGACCGCCTGCCGCCAAATTACCACGAGTTTCCCCTTTGGCTGGAATACGAGCTAAGCAATAAGGCATAGGTTCGCCGTCAACAATTAAGATACGTTTATCACCATTAGAAATATCTGGGATAAACGCTTGCACCATAGCGTAATTGGTACCTAAGTTAGTTAAGGTTTCGATTATCACACCTAGATTTGGATCTTGTGGTTTCACTCTAAATATTGATGAGCCACCCATGCCATCTAATGGTTTTAATATAATGTCTTTATGCTCAGCATAAAAGGCTCTAATTTGTTTATCAGAGCGAGTCACTAACGTTGGTGGGGTAAACTCAGAGAACCAGCTGGTAAATAACTTTTCGTTTGCATCACGCAGGCTTTGAGGTTTGTTGACGATTAAGGTGCCTTCATCTTCGGCACGTTCTAACATGTAAGTTGAATAAACAAATTCAGTATCAAACGGTGGATCTTTACGCATTAAAATAACGTTAAGATCTGACAATGGCATTGTTTGTTCATAACCTAGTTGATAAAAATCATCAGCTTGGTTTTTGACTGACAAAAGTTTGGCATTACCAAATGCACGACCGCCTAATAAAAACAAATCCCCCATTTCTAGGTAATAAACTTCATAACCTCTAGATTGAGCTTCAAGTAACATGGCAAAACTAGAGTCTTTTTTAATGTTAATGTCCGCAATCGGATCCATTACGATACCAAGTTTAATTGTCATGATTTTTCCTAATAATTAATATGCTAAATCTATATAAGTTTAAAGCTATGCTAAGTCGCCAAATTGTAATTGCAACGCTGACAATAATGTTAATGCCGCCGTTTCTGTGCGTAAAATTCTAGGGCCTAATAAAATTTCTTGGTAACCCGCGCTTACCGCCTGTTCAATTTCCAAGTCATTTAATCCACCTTCTGGGCCGATAATGAATCTAACGCCAGAATTGGGAATGACTAAGCCTTTTACAGTAGTGGAGGCTCTTGGGTGTAAATTCAACTTTAACTGGTCAGATTGTTGATTTAAAAACTCACTAATTTGAATAGGTTTATGGACGGTAGGGACAATGGCTCGACCACTTTGTTCACATGCGGCAATGGCTATTTTCTGCCATTGGCTGTGCTTTTTATCTAAGCGTTCCCCTGAAAGCTTAACGCCACAGCGTTCGGTAAAAATAGGGGTGATGTCGGTAATACCTAACTCAACTGACTTTTGGATAGTGAAATCCATTTTGTCACCACGGGAAATACCCTGTGCCAAATGCACTTTTAGTGGCGATTCATTATCAACAGCCTGTTGGGACAATAAGTTAACCGCCACGTTTTTTTTCGTTACGTCTGTTATCTCAGCTAAATAATCATGTCCATCACCATTAAACAAAACCACCGACTGACCAACTTGCATACGTAATACGCGGCCAACATGGTTGGCAGCTTCAGGCTCTAAGTTAACAGTTGCGTTAACTGACAAAGATTGAGAATGGAAAATTCGAGATGTGCGCATACTAAAAATTCAAGTTTTATATTGATAGCGTGATAATAACAAGCAAATGAAAATCTTTATATCACAACTTCAAACATTACTTAATTAAGTGTTTTATGAGAAAGTGTTTTGTTTGCTAACTTTTATGGGACACTGTTTTTATAATGTAATGGTTGAGTTCAAATAAACTTGCCGTTATTGTGATCGACTCTTGGAAATAGGGCAGAGTTTTTGCCAAATAGGTCATAAATTGGAGCTGCAATGTCAGTTGTCATAAAAGTAGAAAGTTTAACAAAACAATACAAAGAGTTAACTGCGGTTGATGGTATTTCGTTTTCAGTAAAACAAGGTACTTGTTTTGGATTACTAGGCCCAAATGGCGCAGGTAAAACCACCACAATAGAAATGATGGAAGGGTTAGTTAAATCTAGCTCAGGTAGCATTTACTTCTTTGATGAACCTATAAATAAACGCACATTAACGGACATAGGTATTCAGTTTCAACATACCGCATTGCAAGATTATTTAACGGTAGAAGAAACCTTAGACATGTTCTCTGCGTTTTATCCAAAAGTAACAGACAAACAAACACTAATGGATTTATGCGATCTGCATGATATTGCTGACAGAGATCACAAAAAGCTATCAGGAGGACAAAAGCAAAGGTTGTTATTGGCGTTGGCGTTAATTAACGATCCTAAAATTCTGTTTCTTGATGAGCCAACAACGGGATTAGATCCTCACGCCAGACGTAATTTTTGGGACTTAATCAACAAAGTAAAGCAGCAAGGAAAAACCATAGTGTTAACCACACATTATATGGACGAAGCTGAATATTTGTGTGACGACATAGTGATTATGGACAAAGGTAAAATTATTGCTCAAAACTCACCACAAGGTTTGTTATCTGAACATTTTTCAGGGGCTATCATCCGTTTACCAATTAAAAATTTAAAAGACGAAAAACCAGAAAAGTATGGTCGTCAGTTTGGCGAGTCGCATGTTGATATTGACGCGGAAGATGTAGAAAAAGTCATTTCAGAATTATTGGCTAAAAAAATATCGTTAGAAGGGTTACAAGTGAAATCAGCGAATTTAGATGACTTGTTTATCAAGCTTACCGGACATCAATTGTCTGAAACAGAACAAGAGGAGCAGGCATAATGTTATTTTTTAAACGTTTTTCTGCAATTTTGAAAGCTAGAAACTTAGAGTTTGTCCGCGACAAATCATCACTTGCTTGGAGTATTGCTTTTCCTGTTTTGTTATTAGTTGGCTTCTCCATTGTATTTAGCGGAGATGGAAAAGACATTTACAAAGTAGGCGTATTAAATACACCAACAAAAGACGCTGTTTTTTTACAAACCAAATACATTGAATTTGTTGACTACCAAGACACTGAATTAGCGTTGAGTAAAATTAGACAACACAAATTAGACTTGTTACTGGATTATCGCTTAAGTTTGTATTGGATAAATGACACCTCACCAAACGGTTACATGGCAGAACGTTTATTGCTGTCGCAAGAGAACAGCTTGCAGCAAAAAGAATGGATAAAACAAACCGTTACCGGAAAACAAATCCGTTATATAGATTGGGTATTACCGGGGATTTTGGGCATGAACATGATGTTCAGTTGTTTATTTGGTGTTGGTTACGTGATAGTCCGGTACCGTAAATCAATGGTATTAAAACGTTTGAATGCCACACCAGTAAGCGCGCTTGAGTTTTTGTCAGCACAAATAGTATCGCGCTTATTTATTGTCATGTGTATATCTACCAGCATATTTATAGGCTGTGATCTGATTTTTGATTTTTACATGTTAGGCAGTTATTTTGACTTGTTAATTATTGCCATATTAGGTGCCATGTCGCTTATTTCATTAGGCTTGGTTATCGCAGCCAGAAGCCAAAGTGAAGAGTTAACTGGCGGTTTATTAAATATGGCATCTTGGCCTATGATGATATTTTCTGGCGTATGGTTTTCTTTAGAAGGAAGCCCAGAAATAATTCAACAGATGGCGTACTGGTTACCATTAACCCATCTTGTAGAGTCTGCTAGAGCAATAATGACAGAGGGGGCTAACTTATATGATTTACGTGAAAATATCGCCATCATGATCACAATGACGGCTGCCTTTTTAGGATTAGGTACGGTAATGTTCCGCTGGGATGGTGACGGGCGTTAGGAGCTGTTTATTTTTATTTTCTGCAGCGCTGGCGGCTATACCAAAATAAAGTCAGTTATTAAGGATATAAAGTTAAAAATTAACAGTGAAAATAAAGTACCATTAGCGTTAGTTATCAGCACCAATTATTTAGGTGGATAAACAAACGCTTATTGGAGCTAAAATTGAGCACACAAATTAACAACCCATTACACGGTATAACGTTGCAAAACTTATTAACTGAGTTGGTGGATAATTACGGATGGGAATACTTGGCAGAGCAAGTTGAAGTTCGCTGCTTTATGTTTGACCCATCAATTAAGTCGAGCCTTAAGTTTTTAAGAAAAACCGAATGGGCCAGAAACAAAGTAGAAGCAATTTACTTGTCTATGTTAGAAGGCCAAGTAGAGAGTCCAGTTGAAAGCAAAGTAGAAATAGAAGACCCTTGGGCTCAAAGCATAGCCGCAGTTAAAGGCGAAGCTAAATAGATCACGTCTGAGCTAGTAGAGAGCTAGCTCTTTATTTCCTCATAACCTTTTTATCACATTATCAAACAACATCTTCTAGTGCCCCTTAGACTTTACAGCCTTAATTCCTTTATACATAGACCCATCGCAGACGCCATTCAGTGCTTCTATTTCTTTGTAGCCTGCATGGATGTAGGTGAGGGGCGAGAGCAGGACGCGGTAAACTTGCTCGAATTTGAAAGACGTCCACTTACTTACTGTATTCAAGTTACTGCATTCAAACGCCTCGAACTAAAAGCTCTGACATAGCGCTGAATAACTAAATACTTAATGAAATTGGTATTGCAACTCAAAATAGTCATTTCCTTTGGCACGTTTAGTGCAAACTCAAAACACAAGTAATCATCACGTCGAAATATTGACAGAGGACACCCATGGACAAGTTGTTATATGTATCTATGTCAGGAGCTAAGCAAAACTTAATTGGCGTATCTATGAATGCTAATAACTTGGCGAATGCGCGAACAACTGGATTTAGGTCCGACTTTGAACAGCAACGTTCAATGCAAGCGTTTGGTGAAGGACATCCAACTCGAGTTTTTGCTATGACAGAGCGACCTGGCTCCAATATGGAACATGGTTTCATGGCAACAACTGGACGTGATTTAGATATTGCCGTATCTGGGCGTGGCTGGATAGCTGTGCAAGATGCTCAAGGTGAAGAAGCATATACGCGCGAAGGTAACTTACAAATATCAAGCGATGGAATGCTAACGACAGCAAAAGGTACCCCAATTATGGGAGAAGGGGGGCCAATTGTTATTCCTTTGCCTATTGAGAAAATTGAAATTGGAAATGACGGTACGATTACAATAAGACCTCAAGGGGCTCCAGCAAATTTTTTAGAGGTCGTAGACCAAATTAAATTAATTGAACCTCCATCAGATGGTGCGTTAACTAAAGGAAATGATGGTCTTTTCCGCCCTAAAGAATCAATTTTAAATAATGAATTTTGTGACTTTTGTGAAGCTTCGCCAAATATAAGTATCGTTAAAGGCGCGTTAGAAATGAGTAACGTTAACCCTGTTGACGAAATGGTACAGATGATAGCTCATCAACGTCAGTATGAATTACAAATAAAGATGATGTCAAAAGCTGAAGAAATGGACAAAACCCAAGAGCAATTACTGCGAATCGTATAAAAGAATTAATTAACTAGGAGGCTGCTATGCATCCGGCATTGTGGATAAGTAAAACGGGTTTAGATGCCCAACAAACAGACATTGCAGTTATTTCTAATAACTTAGCGAATGCTAGTACAGTAGGTTTCAAAAAAAGCAGAGCTGTGTTTGAAGATTTGTTATATCAGAATATTAATCAACCTGGTGGACGTTCGTCTCAAGATACAGAGATGCCTAACGGTTTAATGCTTGGTGCCGGAACAAAAGTGGTAGCCACTCAGAAAAACTTTTCTCAAGGCAATATGACCACTACAGATAACAGCTTAGATTTCATGATCCAAGGCGATGGTTTTTTTGAAATTCAAAGACCTGATGGCACATTAGCTTATACACGAAACGGTCAATTCTCACTTGATGAAGATGGACGTCTCGTTACTTCAGGCGCAGGTTATCCCTTACAGCCAGAAGTGAATATTCCAGATGACGCACAATCAGTCACTATTTCCCAACAAGGTGAAATATCAGTGCAAATTTCAGGGCAAGGAGCTGGAGTTGTTATTGGTCAGTTGACCATTACTGATTTCATTAATCCAGCAGGATTAGAGCCTATTGGTCAAAACTTGTTTACTGAAACTGGCGTAAGTGGCGCTCCAAATCAGGGGAACCCAGGTATCGATGGTTTAGGGATCATTGTTCAGGGGGCTTTAGAAACATCTAATGTCAATGTAACGGAAGAATTGGTCAATATGATTGAAAGCCAGCGAGTTTATGAAATGAACTCGAAGGTAATATCAAGCGTTGATGAAATGCTTAGCTTTATTACTCAACAGCTTTAATTGAGTAGGAAGATAATAATGAATCAAATTTTTCAACATAGGGCACTAAAAATGAAAAGTTATTGCGGACGTTTAGTATTGGTATCAGTTCTAGTTAGCTTGTTATCAGCGTGTGCTGTAAATCATGATGTTGAAAAAGAAGACCCATTCTTTGCTCCGATTATGCCTGAAATACCAACGGAAGACGTAGTATCTTCAGGCAGTTTGTATCATACGGGTTGGTCTAATGGTTTATATTCTGATACTAAAGCGAGACGAGTAGGCGATATTATAACCGTTTTGTTATTGGAAAATACTCAAGCATCCAAAACAGCAAAAACTGAAACAAGTAAAGAAACAGATGCAAGCTTATCCCCTTTAATAGGGCTAAACGGATTAGCACCTACGATTGGTGGCAATACATTGGAGTTTGGTCTTGAATCTGAAGGTAACTTTAGTGGCGATGCTAAATCTAATCAAAGTAATAGTTTAAGTGGCAAAATTACGGTGCATGTTTTAAGAGTATTGCCAAACGGCAATTTAATCATTCGTGGTGAAAAATGGTTAACACTTAATACGGGGCAAGAATTTATCCGTTTAACGGGTATTGTACGCTCTGAAGATGTCGCATCAGATAATACCGTTGAATCGACACGAGTAGCAAATGCTCGTATTTCATACAGTGGCAAAGGCTCACTAGCTGAAACTCAAGAAGCTGGTTGGTTAGCTAGTTTCTTCATGAGTTCGGTTTGGCCGTTTTAGGAATACTATATGAAAAAAATAATTTTAAGTTTATGCGCATTAACTTTGCTGATATCACCACATGCTCAATCGGTACGTATTAAAGATGTTGCTATGGTGCAAGGAATTCGTACTAACCATTTAGTTGGTTACGGTCTAGTTGTCGGTTTACCGGGAACTGGAGAATCTACTACATATACTCAACAAAGTTTTACAGCCATGTTGGCAAATTTTGGCATTCAATTGCCGAGTGGATTAAATCCTAAAATAAAAAATGTTGCCGCAGTTGTAGTGAGTGCTGAATTACCCGCATTTTCAAAACCAGGTCAAACTATAGATATTACCGTATCTTCTGTAGGGAGTGCCGCGAGTTTACGTGGAGGTACATTACTACAAACATTTTTAAAAGGAGCTGACGGGAATATTTATGCCGTTGGCCAAGGATCTCTTGTAGTGGGCGGTTTAGGTGTAGAAGGTCTGGATGGTTCACAAGTTGTGATTAATACACCAACTGTAGGACGAATTCCTAATGGGGCTTCGGTAGAGCGTTCAGTACCAACACCTTTTGGGAATGGAGACTACATCACGTTTAATTTAAATGAACCTGATTTTACCTCAGCCAAAAGATTGTCAGACACAATTAATAAGTTAGTTGGCCCTAATACGGCAAATCCTATTGATGCCGCATCAATAAAAGTATTGGCACCTCGAGATTTATCTCAACGTGTGGCGTATTTATCTGAACTGGAAAATTTACGCTTTAAACCAGCTGATACGGCAGCCAAAATAATTGTTAACTCTCGCACTGGCACTATCGTAATAGGTAAAGATGTCAGATTAAGAGCCGCAGCTATCACTCATGGTAGTTTAACGGTGACAATTGCTGAGAACCAAAATGTTGATCAACCGGCACCATTAACAAATGGTGAAACGGTCGTCACTAATCAAACCATTATAGATGTTGCTAGAGATGACACTCGAGCTTTTGTCTTTGACCCTGGTGTTAGTTTGGATGATTTAGTCCGGGCTATTAATCAGGTTGGAGCTGCGCCGGGAGATTTAATGGCAATTTTAGAAGCATTAAAACAAGTAGGAGCAATTGACGGTCAGTTGATTGTTATTTAACACCTATTAAATTTAATAAATAACTAGAAACAAAAAGGGGAATAGTTATGAGTTTTGCAAACACACTTGTTACAAACGTAACAGCAAACCAGGATACTAACATTGCCGTTTTGGAAATGTTAAACATGGATGTAAACCAAAATGTTCAATATCATGTTTATGAAGTAGCCTTCGAAGATAAAAAAATATTTTGTTGTCTATCAGGTGGTTTCATCGAAGATAATGAAATTCAATTTACACCAGTTGGTTTAGGTGCTTTTGAAGCGATGACGAATATTCAAACGGATACCGAATTTGAATATTTTGCTGACGAGATCAATAAAGCTAATGGCAGTATTGCAACGCAAATCGAAGAAATATTCGCACGTGTTCCAAATAATGCACGTGTATGCCTAATTGGTGACATTGTTGGCGAATTAAAAGATGAGTTAAGTAAATACTTCAAATTGCTTCACTGATTTATAACGATCCCTTCTGATGAAACTGTCTTAAATTAAGTGGTTTCATCAGAGGATCTTCTTTATTTAATCCCCTAAGTTAATACTCACAATCCCCACCACCAATATCCAGTTAAGCCCAGTTGTTAATACCACTATTTATACCAGATGAAATCGGTAGATTTTACTTAAAATTAATTTACAGTAATCTTGGCTTAGTTTTTGATATATCTCACTATCGAATAATTGGGAAGTCAAAAGATTGTCAAATGAGTAAAATCGGCGATATAAATAACCATCTTGATCTAACAGGTTTGCAGGAGTTAAAAGCTCAAGCAACAAAAGATCCTGAGAGTAAAGAAGCGCTTAAACAAGCGGCGGCTCATTTTGAATCTATCTTTATCGGTATGATGCTGAAATCAATGCGTAAAGCTAATGCTGTATTTGAAGAAGGCAACCCAATGAATACAAACACGACTAAGTTCTTTCGTGACATGTATGATCAACAACTCGCAACAAATATGGCAACCGAAGGCAGCATGGGACTTGCTGATATTATTGTAAAGCAGTTAAGTAATGATAATGAAGGTTATCAAGCAGCAAGTACACTCAGAAATGATGCAGACTTAACGAGACAGTCGTATTATAACAATGAAATCAAACCTACAGATACCTTCACATCATCGACAAATGAACCTAACTCTATTTTGGCTGGCTTTAATAAAGCAATCGATCAAACATTCTCTGCGATAGGTGCGGATAAACCAACAGCCTCAGAATTACTTGGCTCACAAGCAAATACATCCTCACAACCAAATACAGAAAAAGCAGCAGTGAACTTTGATTCACCAGAAGAATTTGTCGACTCTCTGTGGCAATTTGCTAAGAAAGCCGCAGGCCAAATAGGCGTAAATCCAGCTGTTATACTTGCGCAATCAGCTCTTGAAACCGGTTGGGGCAAGCACATAATAAAAGACAAAAACGGGGAATCTAGTTTTAACCTGTTCAACGTAAAAGCACATCGTGATTGGGATGGTGAAAAAGCAGCTCAATCCACATTAGAATTTGAAAAGGGCGTTGCCGTTAGAAAAACAGAACCATTTAGGGTGTATAGCGACTTTTCTGAAGCATTCGATGATTTCGTTAACTTTTTGAAAAGTAATTCACGTTACGAAGATGCTTTAGATAATACCGCAGAGCCGGAACAGTTTTTGCAAGAACTACAAAAAGCGGGATATGCCACAGATCCAAATTATGCTGATAAAATAATTGGCATATTAAATAGCAATACATTTAAAGATGTAATTGACAAGGTTACTCAATCGGCAAGTAATTAAGTAAGGGCATAACATGGCAACTGGTATTTTAGGCACGGGGATCTCTGGTTTAGCAGCAGCACAGTATGGCTTAGATATAACAGGTCATAATATTGCCAACGTCAGTACTGCAGGCTATAGCCGTCAAACTATAGAGACTGAATCAACAGTTGGTATTGCATTTAAAAGTACTTACCTTGGAAACGGTACAACGCTTTCCGCAATTGAAAGAAGTTTCAACGAATATAGCTTCCAAGAAGTGATATACAATAAATCACAATATGAATATAACTATAGTAGTTATAGTAATGCCTCCCGGATTGATAACTTACTTGCAGATGCTGATACCGGTATAACAGTATCTTTTGAAGAAATGTTTGACAGTATTAACGGGATAGCAGAAGAGCCAACCATAATATCGGCTCGTAACGTTCTTGTTTCAAACAGCGAAACCGTAGCAAATCGCTTTAATACCTTATTTGAAGAAGTTGCAGTACAACAGTTGGGATCAATTAATGAAGAAATTGAGACTTCAGTCGACGTCATCAATTCTATAACGGAAGAACTCGCTTTTCTGAATAATCAGATCCAAATTGAGCAAGGCATAAGTGACGACGGCTTTGAACCTAATGACCTACTTGATAAACGTGATTTATTATTAACTAATTTAAGTGAATTGATTCAAGTAAACACCATTGAGCTTGACGATGGAACTCTAAATGTCACAGTTGGAAATGGTATTACTTTAGTTACAGGGTCAGTTCAAATACCTCTTTCTGTTGAAAGAAATGAATATGACAATACTCAATTAGAAATTGCTATTTCACCAAATACCGATACAGAAGTGAAAGCGATTATTACATCTCAGCTTGAAGGTGGTTCACTAACTGGGTTATTCGACTCGCGTGATAACGTTGTAATTCCCGCTATTAATGAATTAGGTAAATTAGCGATTGCTATTGCCGATAACTTTAATCGTCAGCAGTCGTTAGGCCTGGATTTAAATGGTGATGCTGGTGAGAATATTTTTGAAGATATTAATGAAGCTCAAACTGTTTTATCTAGAACGTTAAATTCCTCAAATAACACAGATGAAAGTACGTTTGAAATATATATTCGGAATACGGAGCAACTTTCTTCTGAAGAGTTTGATATGGAATACGATGGTACCAATTTAGATATCTTTGACTCCAATGGCGATTTAGTTCAACAGTTTACACCTGCAGATATCGCGACTATGTCAGCTGGTACTCCAATAATTGTTGGTGAAACGGGTATTACAATGGCAATCGATACCGACAATTTAACGGCTGGAGATTCATTTAAGATAAGGCCTACATATTATGGCGCTAGTGCGATTGAAGGGATCATAGAAGAACCTGAACTTGTAGCTGCAGCTGGTAATTCACTTTATATTGAAGAAGTTAGTAATCTTAATAATGTTACTCTTAGCCTATATGAAATAACAGGTGATTCCACAACCGCACCTGGACCTTTACCTGACGACTCAATTAGCATCGAAATTGATGCTACTGGCACAACCTATCAAGTATTAGACTCTGTCGGAACGTTAATTAGCGGGCCGTTAGATATTCCTGATGATCAAATAATTGATGATCCTGTAACAGGGTTTCGTTTCAAAATTGAAGGGACATTAGCGGGGAACGAAGTATTTACAGTAACCCATGGTGACAATCCTGGTGTAGATGAAACAAAGGCGTTTGGTCCTGGTGATAATACAAATATTTTATCTATGTTGGGCTTTCAGTCTGAACGACTGATGGATAATGGCACTAACAGTTTTTCTGAAGCCTATGCTGACTTGGTAACTATTATAGGTGTTGAGACGCAAAGTCGGGCGGTATCTACAGACTCATTCAGTACTTTACTTGCTGGTGCGGAACAACGTTTAGCTAGTGTTCAGGGGGTAAACCTTGATGAAGAAGCTGCAAACTTGATTCAATACCAACAATCGTATGCGGCATCAGCTCGAATTATCACAGTGGCTCAAGAAATTTTTAATACGTTATTATCTGCGGCTGCGTAAGGAAAAAAAGAATGAGAATAGCAACCGCCAATTATTTTGCTCGTAGTCTAGCTAATCTACAAGATAGACAAAGCAGCGTAGACCGTGCACAAATGGAATTATCGACGGGTAAACAAATTATTTTACCGTCTGATGATCCTACAGGTGCCAATTCAATATTACGTTTAAGTAAAGAAATTGATATCTCGAATCGGTATGTTGATGCTCAGGATTCGGCTGAACGATATAATTTAACAACTGAATCAACGCTTTCAAGTATGACTGACATTATTTTCAGAGCCGAAGAATTATTGATTCAATCGGTTAACGGTACAATGGATGCAAGTAGTTTAAGTGCAATCGCGGCTGAGTTACAGCAACGGTTAGACCAATTTTACGCCCTTGCAAACACTACAAATGCTAATGGTGATTATATCTTTTCAGGTTATCAAACGGATACGACAACTTATGAAACAGATGATTTTGGTTATACTGAATATCAAGGTGACGATGGTCAGCGAGAAGTTCTTATTGCTGCCGGTTTTCAGGTTGAATTAAATGATCCTGGAAGTCAGTTTTTAGAAAATGTTCCATCTGAAACTGCGTCTTATTTACCAACTGCGAATGCAGCTAATATTTCAAACTCATCTATTTCTATGGGGTTAGTAACACATCAAGCTGAATATGAAAATGCCACTCATTCCACACCTTATACGGTTAACTTTATTGCTGGTGCCGCAGCTGGTGAAGTTCGTGTTGAAGTATTAGACAGTTTAGGTGTTGCCGTTCCATTAGAGCCAAATAAAGCCGGTTTTATAGATATAGCGCCTGGTGATTCAATTGAATTTAATGGTATTGAAGTATCTACTCAGGACAACCCAGAACCAGTGGCCGGTGACTCATTTGAATTAGAAGAGTCATCTGAAACTAGTATAATGTGGACATTACAGCGTGCTATTGATGCAATGAGTTATACAAGTTCTAGTTATGTAGCTTCGTCTGATGATGCGAATACCTCAACCGCAGTGTTAGCAGGAGGTAGCATTAGTGACGCTGATAATGATTATTTAGTTGATGACTTTACGGTAAATATTCTAGCGGGTGGTTTATATGAAGTATACAACAGTTCAGGTGATTTAATTGAAGGGCCAAGTGATTACACAGCATCAAGTCAAATTAGTTTTGAAGGTGTTGAATTCGACATCGCTGGCACCCCAGATCCAGGCGATGTATTTCATATAGATAGACCAGACTCAGACGTTCGAACTGATTTAGTTGGTAGTTTATTGACGGAGTTAAGCTCTGGTTTAACGTCTATTGATGCTACTCGTTCGGAAATAGGTGCTCGTTTAAATGTGATTGAAGTAGAAATGTCAGCACAATATCGCTTTCAAGAGATCACTGTTACGGCGTTAGCAAATATTGAAGAAATAGACATTTATGCAGCTGTAACTAATTTAGAAACCGCAACCGTTGGCTTGCAAGCTGCCCAACAAAGCTTTGCTAAAGTGCAAAGTTTATCTTTGTTTAATTACTTATAAATAGAGTTAGTAGGTTTTGACTACAAATAAACACTTACTAACTTATATTGCCGCCAATTTGCCGTCACGAACACTTTTTTTGCCGATCAAATCTGAGTCGTAAAAATAGATCCTTTTATTGTTCGTTCCTGTTTTGAGTCCTTATTGAATCTCTTTGTTTTTATTTATCTACTTGTTTTTAAAGGTTTTTAGTGTTTTTTTGTTATATTTTTATAAAAAAAAATATTTGACGTTTAAGTTGGCACACAAGATGCAATTCGTAGTGTGGAGAAAGAACTTTAGTACTTTTACTAAAATGTTCTGAGGAGAAAACAATGGCATTATTTGTAAATACTAACGTTGCGTCAATTAACGGCCAACGTAATTTAATGGGGTCAACAAACGCCCTTGAAACATCAATGACTCGTATATCGTCGGGTCTTAGAATTAACAGTGCTCGAGATGATGCGGCAGGTTTGCAAATATCAAACCGTCTAACATCTCAAATAAATGGGTTAAGTATCGCAATGCGAAATGCCAATGATGGTATTTCTATGGCTCAAACGGCTGAAGGCGCGATGCAAGAATCAACTACTATATTGCAACGTATGCGTGACTTGTCGATTCAGTCTGCAAATGCGACCAATTCAACAGTAGATAGAAAAGCACTTCAAGAAGAAATTGTTCAGCTTAAGTCTGAATTAGACCGAATAGCGAATACAACCACATTCGGCGGACAAAAATTATTAGATGGTTCGTTTGGTGTTCAACAATTCCAAGTTGGATCACAAGCAAACGAAACGATTGGTATATCGATTAACTCAGCCCAAATAGATGATTTGGGTAGCGCTCGATATGCAATGGCAGGGGAAAATCTTGCCACTACAGCGGCAACCTCTTTAGGTTCAGCCGTTGCAGGTAATACACACCCACTGGCTGTTGCATCAGAAACGTTGACAGTTGATGGGATTAATACAGGGATCGTTGCAATTGCTCAAACGGATTCAGCTGCCGACATTGAATCTAAAATATCAGCGATATTTAATACCACAGGTGTTAATGCTGATGCTAAAACGGTAACACGTCTTGAAAACCTTGCAGGTTCAGATGATGGCGACGGTATTAGCTTTTCTTTATCAAATGGTACTACAACTGAAACTATTTCGTTTACAGCGACAGGTGTCGAAGAAGATGATTTACAAATTATTGTAAATAAAGTTAATGAAACTGCAGCTTCTTTGGGAATAGGTGCGGAGTTTGATGCTTCAACTAATTCTATTATTTTAACATCAGAAGCCGGAGATAACATAGGTATCACTGACTGGTCTGACTCGGCCACTGGCGATGTAACCATAGATGTCCAAGGTCGTTCTTATGCTGATGATTCTGATGTTGGAGCAGCTGTTGGATTAGATGCTGCAGGTAATACAGAAGTAACAGTTAAAGGCCAATTACAAATGGACAGTACAGTACTGTTCAATGTGAGTTCAGACACTGCCGCAAGTGATTTAACAGGTCTTGCTGCTGCAAATACATTGGCTCAAGCGGTTGAAATTTCAATTGAAACTATTGATATAACAACAGCTTCAGGTGCTCAAGATGCGATTTCTATTATTGATGGTGCGTTAAGTAAAATTGATAAAAATAGAGCATCATTAGGTGCGGCTCAAAACCGTTTAGATTCAACAGTTAGTAACTTAGCAAACATTGTTGAAAACTCATCTAGCGCAAGAGCACGTATTAGAGATACTGACTTTGCAACGGAAACAGCTGAGTTAACTCGTAACCAAATCTTACAACAAGCGGGTACGTCAATCTTAGCTCAGGCAAATCAGTTACCACAAGCTGCGTTAACACTTCTCCAGCAATAACGCACTGATGGCAACGTCATAATTAATATTATTTTCTCAAATATAAGCCCTGCAAATGCAGGGCTTTTTTTATATAAAGTGTCCAAAAGTTTTTCTTATCAGGTTCATTGTAATTGCCGTTCAGGCATGATTTTGCCGTTATTTATAGATAGGGAAAATAAGCTATTTAGGTACATGAATGTTGATTTTAAAAGAAATCCCCGCACCGTAGAACAGTGTTTAAGCTGAGGTTTTTATATTGATTACGCATATTACTTTTTTGGCACACTACTTGTATTAGTGTACATAAGCGAAGAAAGTGCTACCCGCAACCTTTTAGGGTTCAGTACTTGATTTCATATTTAGAGAAATCATATTTATCTAGGAGAGTGTGATGGCGTTATATGTCAATACGAACACTGCCTCCCTTAATGGGCAGCGTAATTTAATGGGCTCATCAAATAGCCTTGAAACTTCAATGGAACGTTTAGCGTCAGGTCTTCGTATCAATAGTGCGAAAGATGATGCCGCAGGTCTACAAATATCAAATCGCCTTACATCACAGATCAATGGTTTGGGCGTTGCTATACGTAATGCAAATGATGGTATTTCAATGGCGCAAACGGCTGAAGGCGCGATGCAAGAATCGACGACTATATTGCAGCGTATGAGAGACTTGTCTATACAAGCCGCTAATGCAACAAACTCAACGGTTGACCGAAATGCAATTCAACAAGAGGTTGTTCAGTTAAAGTCAGAATTAAATCGTATTGCTGATACAACAACATTTGGTGGTTCAAAATTATTAGATGGTTCTTTTGGTAATCAGTTATTTCAAGTCGGTTCTCAAGCGAATGAAACAATAGGTATTGCTATTAATTCCGCACAAACTGATGATTTAGGCAGCGCGCGTTTAACATTGGATGGTACTCAATTAGGCGTTGCATCAGCAGCCGCTGCAAATGCAGACGCAGCAATTGCTGGTTTGGATTTGGGCGCTGCAACTGAAAATCTTACAATTGATGGTATAAATAGTGCCACGGTTGCTATTAGTCAAGCAGATACTGCAGCTGAAATGGCTGCTAGAATAAATGCAGAATTCACTCCAACAGGTGTCCAGGCGGATGCTCGCACAAGTCTTGTCCTAGATAATTTTACTAATTTAAATGCTGGTGATGGAATTAGTTTTACATTAAGTAATGGCGATCTAAATGATGAAGCTAATGATTCTTCTATTATTTCCTTCACATCAACGGGCATTATATCCGACGATATGGAGTTATTAGCGAATAAAATTAATGAAACTGCTAATGCTTTAGGTATTGGGGCTAAGTTTGAGTCAACTGGGGATATAGCTGGAACTGGGCCTGCATTAAAACTTACGTCTGAAACGGGTAACGATATTGTAATATCTGGATTAGCAAATGATAGTGCAGTCACAACATTTGATATGACTGGCCGTAATTACGATGACTCTGAATTTGTTGGAACATCTGCTACGTTAGACTCTTCAGGGAATAACGCTGCAGCTGTTCGTGGGCAAATACAATTAGATAGTACTGTTGGTTTCAGTGTAACAAGTGATTCAACCGACGAAATATTAGGCTCAGGTACAACAGCAAGTCGTTCTATAGAAATTTCAGTAGACGCAATTGATTTAACAACAATTGAAGGTGCGCAGTCTGCGATTAG
The DNA here is from genome assembly GCA_034111705.1 of Psychrosphaera sp. Classification (GTDB taxonomy): domain Bacteria; phylum Pseudomonadota; class Gammaproteobacteria; order Enterobacterales; family Alteromonadaceae; genus Psychrosphaera. The sequence goes on along the minus strand of JAWUWS010000091.1, from coordinate 751 downwards.
CATCATTGATGGAGCGTTAGCTAAAATTGACCGTAATCGAGCTTCATTAGGTGCGATACAAAATAGATTAAGTTCAACAATTAGTAACTTGTCTTCTGTTTCTGAAAGTTCTTCAGCTGCTCGTTCACGAATTCGAGATACAGACTTTGCGAGTGAAACAGCAGAACTGACTCGTAATCAGATTTTACAGCAGGCTGGAACAACGATATTAGCTCAAGCTAACCAAATCCCTCAAGCTGCATTAAGTTTGTTGGGTGGTTAATTAACGCTCAAGTCAATCGTTAAAGCATAAAGAGCGGCATTCAGGTGCCGCTTTTTGGCAATTGTTGTAAAAAAAAGGCAAGAATTATTAAAGGAGAAAAGTTTAGTGCCGATAGAGCTAGTAACTGAAAAATAATTCATACGCGAATTCGCGGCTAGGAGAACATCATGGCTTTAACGGTAAATTCAAATCCAGCTTCTATAAATGCTCAGAATAATCTATCGAGCTCAACTAGTGGTTTATCAACATCAATGGAACGTTTAGCATCTGGTTTGCGTATCAATAGCGCAAAAGATGATGCTGCGGGCTTACAAATTTCAAATCGTTTGTCATCACAAATAAATGGTTTAACGGTAGCTGTTAGAAATGCTAATGATGGTATCTCAATGGCCCAAACCGCAGAGGGTGCATTACAAGAGTCTACTACTATATTGCAACGTATGCGTGACTTGTCAGTACAAGCAGCGAATGCGACAAATACAACAGTTG